>NZ_JBQKEH010000011.1:0-71302 GCF_052121415.1 Collinsella sp. LCP19S3_D5 | reverse complement strand
GGGTCGTGGAGGCCGTGAGGGGCATCTCGATCTCGGCCTTGGTCATGCCGGCCATGGTCTTCTTGACGAACTCGAGGTTGTCCTCGATGGAGTCCAGCTTCTCGCGGACGACCTGCGGCATGTGCTTCCCGCGGATGCCGGCCTCGGCGATGTACTGGTCGGTGAACTCGGCGCGGACGCCGGGGACCTGGTCGAACACCTCGGCGACGAGGTTCTCGAGGTAGAGCACCTCGACGCCCTGGTCCCTCAGGATCTGGGCGAAGGTGTCGTGCTCCTGCTGCGCGACCTCCAGGAACGGGACGTCGTCGAACAGGAGCCGCTCGAGCTCGTCGGGCGGCAGGTTGAGGAGCTCGTCGCCGGGACGGTGCAGGCAGACCTTCCTGAGCTTGCCGATCTCGGAAGGCACGTGCAGACCTTTCGTCATGGCCTCCTACCTTTCTTTCGGGCCTTACTGGCCGAATGTATCAGCGCCCCTCCGTATGGAGCGCTGCTTGCTGACAGCTCTAGTTATATCCAATTTCCACCCGCAATTCCACCTCGCCCCCGAACGGTCAACAAAGTACGATGAACGGTATATCGCATATGATTTCCCATGATGCACTTCAGTTTCGTAAAGCAGATTTTCCTAGGTAAACGTTATTTTTCTAGGAAATCAAGATTGAACACTCAAAGTTATCCATGATTCAAAATTGCATAGCGAAAACGGTTTTCTGCATATAAATGACGCTTGTCCTCGATACGACCTAAATTCGATTATATTCAGCTTGCTATCATTCTTATTCATACATTCTCACCAGTTGAGTGAGGATATAGATCGCTTGTTCAAAGCACCGGACGTTAGTGCTTCGGATCGTCAGCGTAATAAGTAGGTAAAGATACCGTTCGCGCAATACGTCCGCGCCATAGGTCGACTAAATTGAGACAATAAGAAATAGTGTTAGGCTACCGTCCCCTGTAGGGACTGAACGGACAGATGCATATGCCGAGCAAAATCGAAAAGAAGCAGAACGCCGCCAAGCTGCGCAAGAAACCGCGCGATTTCTCGTATACGCAAAATCGAGAGCTTAGCTGGCTGCGCTTTGATAACCGCGTACTCGACGAAGCCTTCGATGAGTCTGTGCCACTGTTCGAGCGCCTTAAGTTCGTCTCGATCTTCGAGTCAAACCTCGACGAGTTTCTCATGGTGCGCGTGGGCGGCTTGTCCGATCTGGCAGAGCTCAAAAAACAGCCCGTCGACAACAAGAGCAATATGACCGCCTCCGAACAGGTCGATGCTGTCATGGCAGAGCTGCCCGGGCTCCTTACCCGCTGGGAGTCGATCTTTAAGAGCATCGAGGACAAGCTCGACACTCTGGGCGTTCACCGCGCCCGCATCGATTCGCTTACGCCCGAGGAACATACCTTTGTAACCCGCTACTTCCAGGCCTACGTATCACCGGTCATCTCGCCGCTGGTCATCGACCCGCGCCATCCCTTCCCCAACCTGCGCAACGGCGCGCTCTATCTGGCTTGTGGCCTGGACGGCATCACCGACGAGGAGAGCCTGCTGGGCCTTATCGAGATTCCCGCCTCGATGAACCGCGTGGTCGAAATCCCCTCGCCCACCGGCACCTACTCCTACATTCTGCTCGAGGACGTCATCCTCGCCTGCCTGGACAGCTGCTTCGGCTCCTATAAGCCGCTCGACCGCGCGCTCATCCGCGTCACCCGCAACGCCGACATCGATCCGGACGGCGAGGGCGTCGAGGAGGAAGAGGATTACCGCCAGCACATGAAGCGCATCCTTAAGAAGCGCCTGCGCCTGCAGCCGGTGGTGCTCGCCGTATCGGGCTCGCTCGAAAAGCCAACGCTCAAGACCATCCGCAAAGCGCTCGAGCTTTCGCGCCGCTCGGTTTTTACCTGCGATATCCCGCTCAACCTGGGCTATGTCTTTGGCATCGAGGGCAAAATACCCGAGCATCTACGCAACGAGTTGCTCTTTACGCCGTTTAGGCCGCAGCCCAACCCCACCATCGATATGACCCGCTCCATCCGCGACCAGGTGCTGCAGCACGACAAGCTGCTCTTTTACCCTTACGAGACCATGAACCCGTTCTTGGACCTGGTGCACGAAGCAGCCTACGACCCCGAGTGCATCTCGCTTCGCATCACGCTCTACCGCGTGGCCAAACAAAGCCGCCTGTGCGAGTCACTCATCGATGCTGCCGAAAACGGCAAAGAGGTTACCGTGCTCATGGAGCTCCGCGCCCGCTTTGACGAGCAAAACAACATCGAATGGGCCGAGCGGCTGGAAGAGGCCGGCTGCACCGTTATCTACGGCTCCGAGGGCTTTAAATGCCATTCCAAGATCTGCCAGCTCACCTATCGCGAGGGCATGGCGCTTACCCGTCTGACGCTTTTGGGTACCGGCAACTTTAACGAGAAGACGGCCAAGCTCTACAGCGACTTTATGCTCATGACCGCGCATCCCGGCATCGGTGAGGACGCTAACCTGTTCTTCCGCAACCTGTCGCTGGGCAACCTGCGCGGCGACTACCGCTTCCTGGGCGTGGCGCCCGTGGGCCTCAAGCCGCTCATCATGCGCGGCCTGGACCGCGAGATTCAGCGTGCCCTTGTCGGCGAGCCCGCCCGCGTGTTCTTTAAGCTCAACTCGCTTACCGACCGCGAGGTCATCGACAAGATCGCCGAGGCATCGTGTGCCGGTGTGCGCGTGGACATGATCATCCGCGGTATCTCGTGCCTCAAGCCCGGTGTTCCGGGCAAGACCGAGAACGTGCACGTGCGCTCCATCGTCGGACGCTTTTTGGAGCATGCGCGCGTCTATGCCTTTGGCGTGGACTCGGATATGATCTACCTGAGCTCGGCAGACATGATGACGCGCAACACCGAGCACCGCGTGGAGATCGCCTTCCCCGTGCTCGACCCCGCCTGCCGCGCCCAGGTGCACGAGTACATGGGCATGCAGCTGCGCGACAACGTGAAGGCACGCAGTCTGACGAGTGACGGCACCTGGATTCCCGTGGAGCGCAAAGAAGGCGAGAAGCCCTTCAACTCGCAGGAAGCTCTGCTGGAGCGTGCCTATCGCAACGCCGAGGCCGTCGCCAAGACAGAACCTACGCTCGCATCCAAGCCTGAGCTCGAACCGCAGCCGGCCGCACCCGAGGTCCAGAAGGTTCAGGCAACCGTCATAGAGCCAGAGTCCGAGCCTGCTCCTCGGCCCCAACCGCAGACGGCCAACCCCGCGTCCGAGAAGGGCGCCCGCCGCGAGAAGCCCGCTGGCAAGACCAAGACCATCGAGCGCCATCGCCCCGGTCGCGTGCGCATGGGACTGGGCCTGATCGGCCTAGGCCTTAAGACGCTTATTACCGGCAAGACGAAATAGACGTTTGTAGAAGCGCCCCGTATTTGAGGAATACCCCAAATACGGGGCGCTTTTCACTGCTACCATGGTTGCGAACAATACCGCGAATGACAGGCAGGAACATGAAGCTCACCATAGAATCGATGACCTACGGCGCCGACGGACTGGCGCACGCCGACAACGGCAAGGCCGTCTTTGTGCAGGGCGCCGTGGCAGGCGACACCGTCGAGGCCGAGATCGTGCAGGACGGCAAGTCGTTTATGCGCGCCCGCACGACCGAGATTCTGGAGCCGGGCCCCGATCGCATTCAGCCCCCCTGCCCCTTCGTGGGCGTCTGCGGCGGTTGTTCGTGGGGCAATCTCTCGCGCACCGCGCAGCTTGCCGCCAAAGAGCAAAACCTGCGCTCCACGCTCGAGCGCATTGGCAAGTTCGCCCCCGAGCAGGTCAACGATCTTGTCCAGCCCATCCGCCACACCAAGGACGACTGGGGCTACCGCAACAAGATTGAGCTGGAGCCCACCCTCGTTAACGGCCGCGTTCGCCTTGGCATGCACGGCGTCGATCCCAGCAAGATCGTCACCGTAGATTCGTGCCCGCTGTTCGATAAGCGTTTTCCCAAGGCGCTCAAATCGGTCGTCGGCGCGCTCAACTATCTGAGCGGCAGTCACGATCTGGGTCTGGAGCGCGTGGGTATTCGCGCTTCGCGTCGCACCAAGGCACTCGAGGTCGCGCTTTGGACGCCCACGGGCTCCTTCCCGCGCTCGCAGGTCTCGCGCGTGTTGGCAGACGCCGCTCGCCCCACGAGCGTAGTGCGCGTCATGAGCAAGGGAGATAAGAAGGCCCGCCGCGTCTCCAAGGTGGAGATGCTCGCCGGCGAGGGCTCTTGGACCGAGAACATCGCCGACGGCCAGATGCGCCTTTCGGCCCCATCGTTTTTCCAGGTCAACACCAAGGGCGCCGAGATTTTGATCGAGCTTGTCATGGAGGCGCTCGACCCGCAAGAAGACGAGCTTGCCATGGACCTGTACTGCGGCGCCGGCACCTTTACCCTGCCGCTCGCCCGCCGCTGTGATTTTGTTGCCGCCGTCGAGGCCTACGGCCCGGCCGTGCGCGACCTGCGCCGCAACCTCGAGATCAACAAGCTCGATAACGTCGATGTCATCGGCGGCGATGCCGTGCGCGAGTTCCCCGACCAGGATGCCGATGTCCTGGTGGTCGACCCGCCGCGTGCAGGTCTGGCACCCGAGGCAATCGACCTCATCGCCAGCACGAGCGCCCGCGACGTGGCCTACGTGAGCTGTGATCCGGCGACTTTGGCACGCGATCTTAAGTGCTTTGTCGAGGAAGGCACCTTCTCCCCCGTCAAGATCACGCCGGTCGACCTGTTCCCGCAAACCTTCCACTGCGAAACCGTCGTCCATCTCAAGCGCAACTAGACTGTTTGCCCAAGACCACACCCGATGATTTTTCTGGGACGGGGATAAAAATAAATTTGTTCCGAATGATTATTTAATCCCCGTCCCCTTTTAAACATTGGGAAATCGAGCGTGGCAAGCATAGGTCTTCGGGGTATAAGACGGCTAATTGTATCCGCCTTACGAAAGGAACTCTCATGCCCAGCGTTGCCGTTCTCGCCGCCGATGGTTTTGAAACTATTGAATGCCTGACCATGGTCGATGTCATGCGTCGCGGCGGCGTGCGCGCCACGCTCGTCTCGATCATGCCCACACGCGAGGTCGTGAGCTCGCTGCAGATTCCCGTGACCTGCGATGCGCTCTTTGATGAGATCAACTTTGAGGAGTACGACTGCATCGTGCTGCCCGGCGGCCTGCCCGGAGCCACCAACTTGCGCGCCGACCAGCGTGTCTGCGATGTAGTCTGCGAGTTCGCCGCAACCAAGCACGTTGCCGCCATCTGCGCCGCCCCGTTTATCCTGGGCGAGCTTGGTCTGCTCGAGGGACGCCGAGCCACGTGCTTCCCCGGCTTTGAGAAGAGCTTCCCCGAGGGTGCTTATACCGGTGAGAAGGTCACGCAAGACGGCAACATCATCACTGCCAGCGGCATGGCACAGTCACTTCCCTTTGCCTTGGAGCTGCTGCGCACACTCGCCGGCGACAAGGCCGTCGAGAAGGTTGCCGAGGGCATCCAGCTATGATTTTGGCTTCGCAATCGCCGCGCCGCATAGAGCTGATGCGCGAGGCGGGCTATGACGTTCGCGTAATTCCCGCAGATATCGACGAAACACCTTTTGATGGCGAAGCTCCGCTTACGCTTGTCGAACGTTTGGCACGCGCCAAAGCCGCTGCCGTTGCCTCAGAGCACGCCGAACCCAACGAACTGACTGTCGCAGCCGATACCATTGTCACCTTTGACGGGCAAATTTTGGGCAAGCCGGCAGACGAAGACGAGGCACGCACCATGCTCCGCGAGCTTTCGGGCCGCACACACCAGGTGGCAACCGGCGTCTGCATCGTTAAAGCCGGCGACGCTGCAGCTCCGCATGCCGCCGAAAGTCTGTCGTTTGTCGATGTGACCGACGTGACGTTCTATGAGCTTACCGAGGAGCAGATCGGGCACTATGTTGCCTCCGGCGAACCCATGGACAAGGCCGGAGCCTACGGTATCCAGGGCACAGGCGGCCGCATGCTCGTGCATGACATTTCGGGCGACTTCTACAACGTGGTGGGCTTACCCATCGCTCGCGTCACACGCGCGATTCAAAAACTCTCGTAATTGCATCTGGCGCTGGGTATCCCCCGGCGCCTACAATTTTGCCGTACCGTACGGATCCCGACCGAGCATAAGGCCCGGCGGAAAACCGATAGGAGAAAACATGGACACACTGTTCGAAGCCATTGACGTTTGCGATGTCGATGGCTTTTGCTTTGGCAACTATACAGACGAAGAGGCCGGCACCGGCTGCACCGTAATCGTGGCGCCCGAGGGTGCCACCGGCGGCGTTGACGTACGTGGTGGCGCTCCCGCTTCGCGCGAGACCGATCTGCTGCGTCCCGAGAACACCGTCGATAAGGTCCACGCCGTCTGCCTTTCGGGCGGCTCGGCCTTTGGTCTCGAAGCGGCAAGCGGCGTGGCCCGCGAACTCGAGAGCCGCGGCATCGGCCTGCCCGTCGGCCCCACGCAGGTGCCCATCGTGTGTTCCAGCTGCATCTTCGACCTCGCCTTTGGCGATCCCACCGTGCGTCCCGACATTGAGGCCGGTATCGCCGCCGTGCGCGAGGCGCTCGACCATACCCCCACCACACTCGAGCAGGGTAATGTAGGTGCCGGCACCGGCGCCACCGTAGGCAAGCTCATGGGGCCCGCCACCTGCATGAAGGCTGGCCTTGGAGCTGCTGCCGTGGCACTCGGCACCGTCAAGGTGGGCGCCGTGGTCTCGGTCAACGCCTGTGGCAACGTGGTCGACCCGACCACCGGCGAGTGGGTGGCCGGCATGCGCGCCGCAGCCGATAGCGACCAGATCGTCGACATGGAGCACGCCGCCCTTGCCGCCGCCGGCTCTATGAAAATGCCACTCGACCGCACCAACACCACCATCAGCTGCATCGTCACCAACGTGGAGCTCACTAAGGCCCAGGCCACCAAGGTCTCCCAGATGGCCGCAGACGCCTATGCACACGCCATCCGCCCCACACACACCACCAACGACGGTGACACCATCTACACCCTTGCCAGCGGCAAGCTGGGCAGCCAGGCAAGCGCCGCCGTTCCCCTAGACCTGCTGGGCATGCTCGCCGTAAGGGCCCTGGAAACCGCCATCGTAAACGGAGCCAAAACCGCCAAAACATCCCACGGCATCCCCGGCATCGCGAAGTAATCCACTCGACCGTCGGTCGGAGGCGGGCGGGCGTTACGTTTGCTGCTCTACAGTCCTATGCAAGACGAAGGCCACATTAAGTGGCCTTCTTTGCATGCGGAACTCGCGACAAACGTAACGCCCGCCCGCCTCCGACCGACTACCAACTAAGACCTTTTCAGCCCAGGCCCCTGTGTACCGCGCGTCGAAGATCTTCAAATTCAGCTTGCTGACATAAAGCGGGACATAGCAGAGGGCCCCTGGTCCTTAACTTGATACGAGTTCCGCACGCAAAGGAGGCGCCAGTGGCGCCTCCGTCTTGCGCAGGACTGTTCGAAGTAGCAAGTTAAGGACCAGGGGTCCCCGTTACCCGAGCGTTTATGCACTAGTTGAATTTGAAGATCTTTGAGGCAAGACGGTATAGGCCGAGTGTGGTTTTGTCTCCAGCCCGCCCGTGCAGGTTGGTAAAGAAGCCGACCACACCGTAGCGTGCACGACGATACATACGCTCGTCGTAGGCCTTCAAATCACTCCACAATGTCGTCAAGCGCTCGTCGGCGCAATCCTCATCGGAAAGCTTGGTTAGCACCGAACAAATTGCCATCATCATGGTGAAATAGCCCATCATGTACGCGCGCAGACGCGACGACTCGACATCGCTGTACAAATGGAACGCCTCCATCATAATGCGCGTCACGCGAAACTGCTGGTCCAGACGTTTGACCATCGTGGCCTCGTTGACGCTCTGGCCCTCGCGACCGATAAAGTAACGATAGAGGTCGATGTCGGCGTAGTACATGGTCTTACAGCGCGGCAGCGGCACATAGGCGTAGATATTGTCGACATAGAACGTGTGCGACGGCATAGGCAGATTGGACGCGCGCAGCACATCCGTGCGATAACACAGGCTGTGCATGAGCAAATTCTGGTCCGGGCGGAAATGGCCAATCTGGTCCCAGGTAAAGATCTTTTTGCGCGGCAGGGCAAACTTGTAACCAATAGCGGTATGCGTACCCTCGTAAACCTTCTCGTACACATAGTTCGAGATAAACAGATCGACGCGCTGGTCGCGCTCCTCAAAGCCACGCAGAATCGAAAGCATGGTCGAAAGCGCCGCACCGTCGAGCCAGTCATCCGAGTCGACGACCTTGTAGTAGGTGCCCTGCGCCTCGCGCAGGCCCGAGAGGACGGCCATGCCGTGACCGCCGTTCTCCTGATGCACCGCGCGGATGATACCGGGGTAACGCGCCTCCCACTCATCGGCCTTAGCTGCCGTCTCGTCCTTGGAACCGTCATCGACGATGATGATCTCGATATCGGTGGCGTAATTGCTCCCCTCCAGAATGGAGGTGATGCAATGGTCCATGTCCTTGGCGGCGTTATACGAGGGAATACCGAATGATATGACTTTATGCATGGCAGGCGATAATCTCATCCGAAAGATCGAGGGCAGAGTTGGTCACGGCATCCATATCGTAGTAACGATACTCGGCCAGGCGACCCACCGGGTGGAAGTTCGTCAGGTTCTGGACGCGCTCAAGATAGCGCTCATAGAGCTCGCGGTTCTCGGGCTCCAGAATGGCGTAATAGGGCGTCTCGCCCGAGCCGGGCGTATAGGCCTTGGAATACTCCTTCATGATGGTGGTCTTGCCGGGCAGGACCTGACCAGTCATGTTCTTGAACTCGGTGATACGCGTGTAATCCTCGCTCGTGGTGTAATTGACGGTGCCCACGGGCTGGAACTGGTCCATATCGAGCGTCTCGAACTTCATGTCGAGCGTACGGTACGGCAGAGCGCCCAAGTCGAGGTTGAACAGCTCGTCGAGCGGACCGGTGTAGACGATCTCGCCGCCATAGACCTTGCCGTCGATCTTGACGGTGGTCTCGTCAATCTCAAAGAGGTCGCGGGCATCCACGTCGCAGAACACATCAATCAGATCGTGGTCGAGCATATGCTCGAACAACGCGGTATAGCCGTCCTGCGGCATGCCCTGGAAGGGAGCCTGCGGGAAATAGCGGTCATCGTCGCCCACAAAGACGGGAACGCGGCCGGTGATCGAGGGATCGATCTGATCGGGCGTCTGGCCCCACTGCTTCATGGTGTAATGCAAAAAGACGTTCTCGTAGACGTAATCGGCGACCTCGGCAAGATCCGGGTCGTTCTTCTTGCGCAGCTCCATGATGGGCACCTTGACGTCCTTGCCAAAGGTCTCCACGAGCTTCTGATACAGCTCCTCGCCGCGCTCATCGCCAAAGGCGAGCTTGAGGCTCGCGTGGTTAAAGGGCACGGGCATAAGGGTGCCGTTGATGTTGGCGAGCACCTTGTGCTGGTAGTCCGTCCACTTGGTAAAGCGCGACAGAAAATTGTGGACGCGCTCGTTAAAGGTATGGTAAATGTGCGGACCATACTCGTGGACCAGGATCCCGGCCTCATCAAAGCAGTCGTAAGCATTGCCCGCAATGTGGCCACGGCGCTCCAAAACGGCAACGCGATAGCCGATGGTCTCGGCAAGACGGCGGGCACAAACGGCACCGGCATACCCGGCACCGACGACAATCATGTCGTATGCGCCGGCGTTAAAGCCTTCAGGCAGGCCTGAGGTAATCTGCATCGATACTCCTTGTCAAAAGCCACGGGCTCGTTAGCTGGGCTTTTCTCGAACATTCTTCGAGACATATTTATCAGAGCGATTATAGCGCTAATGCGTCCTATAATGAGCTTGCCACACAAGGAAAGCTCAAGCACCCCGGCGTACATATTTGAAAGGTAAACCCGCTAGCAGCGGGTTTATTCGTGGACAGCCGGGTGCCTGGAGCTTAGCGAAACGCTTGTAAGGAGTAACATGAGCGATTTCCTAAACCGTATGAAGTCTGCCGCCAAGGCCGACCTTAAGACGATCGTCCTGCCCGAGGGCGAAGATCCGCGCACCATCATCGCAGCTACCAAGATCATCGAGGAGGGCTTGGCAAAGATCGTCATCTTGGGCAACCCCGACGAGATCGACGTTCCCGGCGCTACCGTCATCGACCCGCGCAATGCCGAGAAGCACGAGGAGTACGCGCAGAAGTTTGCCGAGCTCCGCGCCAAGAAGGGCGTTACCATCGAGCAGGCTCGCGCCCAGTTGATGGACGCCACCTACTTTGGCACCATGATGGTCAAGATGGGCGATGCCGATGGCCTGGTCTCCGGCGCCTGCCACTCCACCGCCGACACCCTGCGTCCCGCGCTGCAGATCCTCAAGACCGCCCCGGGCACCAAGCTGGTCTCGGCCTTCTTTGTGATGTGCACCGACACCCCGCAGTTCGGCACCGACGGCACGCTGATCTTCGCCGACTGCGGCCTCAACATCAACCCGTCCTCCGATGAGCTCTCCGAGATCGCCATCGCCTCCGCTCACTCTTGGTCCACCTTCATGGGCAACGTTGAGCCGCACGTGGCCATGCTCTCCTACTCCACCATGGGTTCCGCCGGCGGCGAGGTCGCCAAGAAGGTCCAGGAGGCTGTGAAGTTCTGCAAGGAGAAGGCTCCCGAGCTCGCCATCGATGGCGACCTGCAGCTCGACGCCGCCATCGTCCCCACCGTCGCCCAGCTCAAGGCTCCCGGCTCCTCCGTTGCCGGCAAGGCCAACGTGCTCGTGTTCCCCGACCTCGAGGCCGGCAACATCGGCTATAAGCTGGTCCAGCGCTTCGCCGGCGCCGACGCCTACGGCCCCATCCTGCAGGGCATCGCCAAGCCGGTTAACGACCTTTCGCGCGGCTGCTCTGCCGACGACATCGTGGGTGTCGTAGCCATCACCGCCGTCCAGGCTCAGATGGCTGAGTAGCGGACGCACTCGCCCGAAGGCCGTACGGGCTAACCCCTGAAAACGTCCTCGACCAATGAAACGCCCCCGTTCTGCTCCTCCGGAGCTACGAACGGGGGCGTTTCTGGTCTGCGGATTGTTTTCAGGGGTTAGCCCGTACGGCCTTCTACCGCCACGTAGCATTCAGGGAATCTGGGGCGGACGGCGGCTTGGCTACGAGTTGGGGCTGGGAATCTGAATGATTGGATGCCGTTGCTGGGGGTCAAACGATGCGGATATGGTCACTTTGGATTTGAAAGGCTTATAGGGCCTCGGCGGCCATTCTGCCGGAAAGTGTGTCCCGGTTTGAAGGTGGATTGTGGGATGTAACTTCCACTTGGGGGCTGTTTGGGAAACTGCGGGACGGAATTTTGCTTTGTTGTGGGTTGTATTTTCCGCAACCTGCCCCAAACGGAAAGTGTGTCCCAAAATCCGCGTTCAAAATGGGATGGGGTTTCCGCCGTCCGCCCTCCAGAAAAAGGCCTCCGGAGCTGTTGCTTCGGAGGCCTTTCGTTTACATGCAATCGGCACGCTAGTTGTTCGCGGTCAGACGCTCGACGTCGTGGGCGATCATGTATTCCTCGTCGGTGGGGATGACCATGACCGTGACGGCGGAACCGGCGGCGCTGATGACCTGCGGGCCGTTGCCCACGGCCTCGCGGTTCTTATTGTTGTCGATGCGCACGCCCAGCCACTCAAAGCAGTCGCAGAAGGCCTTGCGGATCGACCAGTCGTTCTCGCCGATGCCGGCGGTAAAGGTGATGGTGTCCACGCCCGCCATGGATGCGATCATGGAACCGGCCTGCTGCATGGCCTTGTAGGCAAACATGTCGAAGGCGAGCAGGCAGCGCTCATCGCCCTCGGAGGCGCGTGTACGGATGTCGCGGGCGTCGTTGGAGATACCCGAGATGGCAAGCAGACCAGACTGCTTGTTCATCATGTCATCGACTTCCTGGTAGCTGTAGCCGCCCTCACGCTGCAGGTAGCACACGGTAGCAGGGTCGATGGAACCACAACGGGTGCCCATCATCAGGCCATCGAGCGGCGTGAGGCCCATCGTGGTGTCGCGGCACACGCCGTCCTCGATGGCGGCGAGCGAAGCACCGTTGCCCAGATGGCACGAAAGCAGACGGTGGCAGCGCGAGCCCAAGATCTCCTTGGCCATCATCCACTCGTAGCGGTGGCTCGTACCGTGTGCACCGTACTTGCGCACGTGGTACTTGTCGCACACGTCCTTGGGCAGCGCGTAGGTGTAGGCGACCTCGGGCATAGTCATGTGGAACGAGGTGTCGAAGACGGCCACGTTGGGCAGCTCCGGATACTTCTCGCGGCAATATTCGATTGCCGCGGCCTCGCCGTAATTGTGCAGCGGGGCGAGCGGTGCCACCTCAAGAATCTTGGCCATGACCTCGTCGTCGACGACTGCGGAATCATCGAAGTGCCAGCCGCCCTGAACGATACGATGCCCAATGCCATCAATCGTAAAGTCGGTCTTCTCAAGCTCCTCGAGCACACGAGCGATAGCAGAGCGATGATCGGGGAAAGGGACCTCCTCGGTCTGCTTGGCGCCACCGCTCTCGGAGTGGCCAAAGATGCCCATGTCCGATCCGATACGCTCGCAGTTGCCCTTGGCGAAAACCTCGCGGGTATCGGTATCCAAAAGCTGATATTTAAGGCTTGAGCTGCCGGCGTTGACAACAAGTACGTTCATGAGACTCCTTTGCAGTGCAATACGGTCGACGCAGACCCCTTAAGGCGACCGAATGTTAATAAGAAGTTATCATATCTTGATAAATAGCTATCAGCATATCGCCCAACGAGCGCAAAAGAGGGGCCGAACGGCGCTCGGTCGCCCAGCCCCTCCCCTCTTGCAATTACTTGCCGTTGACGATGCGCTCGACGTCGGAAGCGATCATGAACTCCTCGTCCGTGGGGATGACGAAGATCTTGACCTTGGAATCCTTGGCGGACAGGCACCAGGCGCCGTCACCACGCAGGGCGTTGCGGGCATGATCCATCTTAACGCCCATAAAGGCCAGACGGTCGGCGACGCCGGCACGAACGGCCGGAGCGTGCTCACCGATGCCAGCGGTAAAGACGAGCGTGTCCATGCCGCACATGGAAGTAGCCATCTCGGCAGCCTTGGCGGCAATCTTGTAGACAAACATGTCGAAGGCGAGCTGGGCCTCGGGGTCGCCGGCAGCGGCGAGCTCCTCAACGTTGCGGCAGTCGTTGGTCTTGCCGCCGGTCACAGCCAAAAGGCCGGACTTCTTGTTCATCATCTCGTCGACCTCGTCGAAGGTGTAGCCACCCTCGCGCTGCAGGTAGCACACGGTAGCCGGATCGATGGAGCCGCAGCGGGTGCCCATCATGACACCGTCGAGCGGCGTCAAGCCCATGGTGGTGTCCATGCACTTACCGTCCTCGATGGCGCACAGGGAAGCGCCGGAACCGATGTGGCACACGACGACCTTGCGAGCCTCGCCGTTGGTCATCTCGGCAACCTTCTTGGAGATGTAGCGGTAGCTGGTGCCGTGGGCGCCGTACTTACGGATGTGCAGCTTGTCGCAGACGTCCTTGGGCAGGGCGTAGGTCTTGGCGACCTCGGGCATGTTGAAGTGGAAAGCAGTGTCGTAGACCGTGACGTTGGGCAGGTCGGGATACTGCTCGAGGCAGTACTCGATAACGTTGGCCTCGGGGTTGTTGTGCAGCGGGGCGAGCGGAGCGACCTCGCGGATCTTGGCGAGGACGTCCTCGTCGACGAGGGAGGAATCGCCGAAGTACCAACCGCCCTGAACGATACGGTGGCCGATGCCCTCGATCTTGACGCCGTTGGCCTCGAGGTCCTTCAGGACGACCTCGATGGCGACCTTGTGGTCGGGGAACTCGATGTTCTCGGTCACCTTCTTGGAACCGTTGGCAGCGTGGGTGAAGGTACCGCCGGTAAAGCAGACGCGCTCGCAGGAGCCCTTTGCGGACACCTTGTGGGACTTGGTATCGATGACCTGATACTTAAGGGTCGAAGATCCCGCGTTGACGACCAGAACGTTCATGTGTCTCCCTACTAACAGGCGGTGTGGCGCCGCCAGGTTACATACGCTTCAATAATAAACCCAAACGTCCTCGCGCTCGGGTTTATTGCGTTGATATATAAGTTATCGGTGCCTAAGCTTTCGCCTCATCCCACGGAAGAAGCGTCCTCAGATGAGGTTCTCGCCCAGGTTTTTGCCGCCGAGGACGTGCATGTGGAAGTGCATGACGGTCTGGCCGGCATTGACGCCCTTGTTGGAGATGACGCGGAAGCCGTCCTCCAGGCCCTTGGCCTTAGCGACCTCCTGGATGGCGTGGGCCATGGCGCCCATGGTCTCGGCCGGTACGTTGTCTGCGATATCGCTGTAGTGCTTCTTGGGGATCACGAGCGTGTGGACCGGCGCCTGGGGGTTGAGGTCGTCGAAGGCGATGACCTGATCGTCCTCATAGACAACGGTTGAGGGGATCTCGTGGTTGGCAATTTTGCAGAAGATGCAATCACACATGGTTGGTTCCTTTCTCACAGACCAAGGTAGTCTTTTTGGGACGGGGCTTTTTGACTACTTTTTCGCAAGCGCAGGCACCTGGCGAGCCGTCGCGCAAGGGTAGTCAAAAAAGCCCCGTCCCAAAAAGACTACCCCAAAGTAGGCTGCGAGGTGGTTAGAACGAAAGGTTGTCGTCGGTGTTGGCGGCTTCGCCGTCGGCGAGCACGTCGTTGCCGTCGACGTCCTTCAGGAGCACCGAGACCTTCTGCTCGGCATCGGACAGGCGGGTGCGTAGGCTCTTGAGGAGCTCGACGCCGCGGGTATAGCTCTCGAGCGACTCCTCGAGCTCCATGTCGCCCGACTCCAGGCTGCGGATGATGAGCTCCAGCTCCTGCGAGGCCTGCTTGTACGTAAGCTGCTCGACCGGGGTCTTCTCTGCCATATCTGTTTCCTTTCCTAAGGGTCTATCACTGTGAAACGCGGTCTACTCGACCGCGTTGACGGTTGCTGCCACGTTGCCGTCCGCCATGCGCACGCGAATAGCGTCGCCCGGCTTAAAGGTCTTGGCGCTCGTAGCCACACCGTCCTCGCTGTACGCGATGGAGTAACCGCGGGCAAGCACCTTGAGCGGCGACAAGGCATCGAGCGACGCAGCAGCTCGGCCCAGGTCGGACGCGGGCTTGCTGAGCATCGTGCGCCCCTGATGCTCCAGACGGGAGCTCGCAAGCGTGAGCGCATGGCGTTTGCCATCGAGCCCCGAGGTGCTTGCGATCAAGCGCTCGGGCAGGCGCTCAAAGTCGGAGCGGAAGGCCCCAACCGAACGCGTTATGGCGCCGGACAGGCGATCGGCCGTCAGGGCAAGCTCAGACTCGCGACGCTCGACCATAAACGTTGGATCGTTGAGGCACGGGCGGCACGCGGCCGCATCGAGCGCGTCGCCCAGACGAGCTGTATAGGTGTCCCAGGCACGACGACCGCGCTGGTCGAGCATTTCCAGATCGACCTGATCCGACCCGATCATCGAAGCCATCGCGGCGCCCAGACGCTGATGGCGCGTCTCAAGCACGTCGGCCAACTCCGTCATAGCCGGTGCCACCGATTCTGCAGCCGCCGTTGGCGTGGAGGCGCGGCGGTCGCTCACCATGTCGCAAATCGAGGTATCGGGCTCATGCCCAATGCCGGTCACCACGGGCACAGGACAAGCCGCCACCGCGCGGGCAAGCTCCTCGTCGTTAAAGGTCATGAGGTCCTCGAAGGAACCGCCGCCACGCACCAGCAAAATGCAATCGGGCGCCGGCGTAATGGAAGCGGCGCGACGCAAACCCTCAATGAGCTCTGCCGGCGCACCCTCGCCTTGAACCTTGGCACCCACGCAAACGAGCTCGACGAGTGGGTTGCGACGACGCAATGTGCGCTTGACGTCATCGATTACGGCACCCGAAAGCGAGGTGACGACCGCCACACGCGAGCAGAACACCGGGATGCGGCGCTTGCGCGCTTCGTCCATCAGGCCCTCGCGGCTCAGCTTTTCGGCCAGTTGCGCCACTTGTTGACGCAGCAGACCCTCCCCCGCCAGCAAAAACGAGCGGGCGACAAAACTCATGCGGCCCGTGGGCTTATAGAGATTGAAGCTACCCTTAAAGCTCACCTGCATGCCGTCGCGCAGATCGAACGTGCGCTTGAGATAGGCACCCTTCCAAATGATGCAGTCAACGGCGGCCGAATCGTCCTTAATCTGGAAGTAGCAGTGGCCGCTTCGGGCATTGGGGCCACGGAAGCCCGTGACCTCACCCAAGACACTCAGCTGCGGAATAGCATCGAGTGCACCGGCGGCGATCTCCACCGCCTGGCTCACGCTGAGTTCCTTGCGCTCCTGATCGTCCGAGCCGTCAAACTCGGCGGAAACAGCATTGCCGGTTAGATTCCAGCCTGCCACGCAGCCTCCTTTCGTTATCGTGCACAAAGGCTCCAGCCCTGCGCAAATTCAAGTCCAACACATAGTACAGCGCCGCGGGGACACAAATCCCCGCGGCGCCTGTCAAGCCAATTTGTTATCGGTTGGAGTTTCTGTTGTAGCGAGCCATCAGGTAGAGCAGCTGAATGATCGAGGTGAGCGCTGCGGCAACATAGGTAAGCGCGGCTGCCGTCAGGACCTTCTTGGCACCGTTGACCTGCTTGGAGCTCATCCCCGACTGCTCGATGTACGCCACGGCGCGGCGGCTGGCATCAATCTCGACCGGCAGCGTAACCAGCTGGAACAACACACTAAACGAGAAGAAGATCAGCGCGAGGGTCGTGAGTCCCGCGATGTTCATAAACAGGCCCATGAGTAGCACGATGGTCCAGGTGTTCTGGGTAAAGTTGACGACCGGGACCAGGGCAGTGCGCACCTTCATCATGGCATAGCCGCTTTGGCGCTGGGCGGCGTGGCCCGCCTCGTGGCAGGCGACGGCAACGCTTGCGACCGATCCGCCCGAACGGTTGGCATCCGAGAGATACAGGTTGTTATCCTGCGGGTTGTAATGGTCGGTGAGCTCACCGGCGACGCCCTTGATACCCACGGCATTGCAACCGCTGGCGTCGAGCATGCGGCGCGCGACCGCAGCGCCCGTGTCGCCGTCCGAGCGAACCTTGGACCAGGTTTTATACGTCGAGTTGATATAGCTCTGCGCGGCAAGACCGAGCACCGTACAAACAAGGACGACCAGCAGGTACAGCGGGTCGATGCCAAAGCCATAACCATAGTAATAGGGCATGCGAATTCCTCCGAATCGAGTTACACGTTGGAGGCATTCTACCCATTCGACTGACCAGCAAATCAACATCGATGTTTTGGCAATGTCAGCGAAAACGGCCGAGAGCGAGCAAGGTGACGTGAAAGAGAAGCGACGCGTACTTTGGTACGCGAGCGACGATTGAACGTCAGATTGCCGCTCTCGGCCGTTTGCAGCGTCGAGCTGTTACGCGGTTTGGTAAAACCGCGTAACCATATACCTACAGGAGCTCGATTTTGCCGTCCTTCACCGTCAACCCCATGTTGCCCGAGAGCAGATCGTCCAGGCGCGAGCCCACAAGCTCAAAGCGCCAACCTTCGCGCAAAGGGCTCTGCTCGGGATGCTCAATATAGTCGGCCAGGTCATCGCGCGAGGCAATGACCGAGGTCGCCACGCCCGAACGCTCGGCAACCAGGCGAATGAGCGCGTACATGAGATCCGTCACGCTCTCCAGCTCCGGAGAGATCTGGCGATGTCCGCGCACCATGAGCGGCAGGCGATCGTGCGGGCAGCTCGCGCCGCGCTTAATGGCCATGAGCGCGCCATCCACATCGCGCTCCCCCAGTTGATCGGTGCCGCGGATGCTGCGGAACTCCTCAACGCGCACAGGATTGCGCTTGACGAGCGCCAGCAGCGTATCGTCGGACATGACCCACTTGCGCGGGATGTTGCGGCGCTCGGCGCGGTCCTCGCGCCAGGCGGCAAGCTCGCGCGCAATGCCCAGCTGATGGCGGCTACACGAGTTGATGCGCTTGACCTTGCGGAATGCCTCATGGCGGTCGGCGCGGTAGTGCGACTCGTCGGCCAGCGGGCGCAACTCGTCGAGCACCCAGTCCACGCGGCCAAGCTCGCGCAAACGGCTCATCATCTCGGTATAGGCGACGATCAGATACTTGACGTCATCGATCGCGTACTCAATCTGCTTATCGCTCAGCGGGCGGCGCGACCAATCGGTCAGCGACTCGGTCTTGGGCAGCGATACGCCGCAGAACGTCTGAACGAGCGCGCCGTAGGAAATCTGCTGGCGCTCGCCCAAAAAGGCGGCGGCGACCTGCGTGTCAAAAATCGGACGCGGCAGCGCACCCACAGTATGGAGCATGACCTCCATATCCTGCGAGCAGGCGTGGAAGACCTTGACCACGCTCTCGTCGGCCATAAGCTCGGCCAGCGGCGACAGGTCGTCGATCACCAAAGGATCGACCGCGACGCTCTCGGCAGGGGTGGCAATCTGAACCAGGCACAGGCGCGGATGAAACGTGCGCTCGCGCAAAAACTCGGTATCGACGGCAATCGCGTCGAACTCACGAGCGCGCTGACAAAAGTCGAGTAGAGCCTGATGTGTGGAAATGTACATATCAACCCATCGAATAAGGTTAGGCCCGAAAAACACGGGTAGGATATCGGCATTGCCCTACAACTATACTCGGTTAGTCACAGAACGGGAACGTAAGTATGCGCTGCCTTATCATCCACAACCCGGCATCGGGTCCCAGCTCCGATGAAATCTACGCATTCACGCACGCTCTTGCACAGGGCGGCGACGAGGTCGTAATGCGCTTTATCGGCGATGGCATGGAGCCCGAGGACGCGGTAGCAGACGTTCGTGAGTTCGACCGCGTAGTCGTTTCGGGCGGCGACGGCACCGTCTCCAACGTGCTCGACCAGATGCGCGGGTGCGGTGTCCCTACGCTCATCTTCCCCTCCGGCACAGCCTGCCTGTTCTTTAACAACATCGGTAATGCCCCCGAGGCGGCGGCGCTTGCCAAGGCTTGCCGCGCCGGCCGCACGGTCAAGGTGGACATGGGTGAGCTCTTTTGGATCGACGAGAACGGTAACGAGAAGCGCCACGGCTTTATCATCATCGCCGGCTCGGGCTTCGACGCCGAGATCATGATGAAGGCCGCCCCCACCAAAAACGACATTGGCGAGATCGCCTACTTCCTCTCCGCGCTCGCCACGCCCAACCCCACGGTGGCGCACTTTACCATTGAACACGACGGCATGGTCGAGGAGCTCGACGGCATCTGCTGCATGGCGGGCAATACCTCAGTCATCCAAAACGACATCAACCTGTTCCCCAACTGCCGCATGAACGACGGCATGGTCGACATCGTCGTTATTGAACCCGTGCGCACGGTGCAGCTGCTCCCCACGGTGATCACCGCCGCGCTCGACCCCGCCGGCAAGGTGCTCGGCCGCCCGCAGTTTAAGATTATCCAGACCAAGGAAGCCAAGATTACCTGCACGCCGTCGCTGGGCATGCAGTTCGATGGCGAGATCATCTCCAGCAACTCCGGTGTCTTTGGCGCCCGCGCGCTTCCGCAATGCCTCGACCTCATCGTCGACGAATTCTCTCCACTCGGAAAATAGGAGAACCCCGTGAACGACAACCCTATCATTGGCTTTATCGTCATCGTTCTGGCCATGCTCGTGGGCTACGCGATTAACGTAATCCACCGCCGGAAGAAGTAATTCCACATTGGTATGATATTCATCCAATCATCGTCTCCCCCGTTGTTTATGCATTTGCCAAACAGTGGGGGATTGTCTTCGCGCCCTGTGCAAGGCGCTTTATTCAGGTACAGTAATTACAGGGTGCCTTTATTTAAGTAAAGCTACATAATGAATACGATTTACCGCTCATCGCATATTTCACCACGCTTATCGAATAAGTTTATTTCACACATGATTAATATTTCCATTTCGTTATGCTATGGAAGATGTTTTTATTGACTGAAGCCCTCTGGCGACAGAGGGCTTTCGCACGCTGGGAGGGAAAATGAGGAAAGCTCACCCCGTCAACGCGCTCAAGAAGCTAGGCATAGGCCTCGCCTTTGGAGCTGCAACCATCATGTCCATGCCGACATCTGCGCTCGCCTGCACGCAGATGTACATGGGCAAAAACCTTACGGCCGACGGCAACACATATTATGGTCGCGCCGAGGACTTTGCCCCGCGTTACCTCAAGCACTTTGGCATTGAGCCGTCGCATGCCCCCGGGTATACCTACGGCTCAGACGAGTCCGACTTCTCATACAGGTCGACCAAGACTACATATCGTTATAGCTACGTGCGCGATCATCCTTCGCAGTGGCACGGGCGCTATGATGCCTACTCTGAGGCAGGCATCAACGAGAAGGGCGTGTCCTGCTCCGCAACGCTGACCACCAACATGAACGATAAAGCCGCCAAGGCAGACCCCCTGACCGACACTGGCATTGGCGAGTATAGCTACGGCAGCGTTATCTTAGGCGAAAGTGCCAAAGCACGTGAGGGTGTCGAGCTCCTCGGCAAGATCATCGACGAGCAGGGCGCCAACGGCAACGATCAGATTATCATCGCCGACAGCAACGAGACTTGGCTGTTTGCCGCACTTTCCGGGCATCAGTGGATTGCCATGAAGCTCGCTGATGACGTCGCGTCGCTCAACCCTAATATCGGGAGCCTCAACTACGATGTCGACCTTAATGACGCCGAGAACTGCCTCCACTCCGAGGGCATCCAGACCATGCCCGAGAAAAATGGCTTCGCCGAGTACACCGACGGCAAGTTTGACGTTGCCAAGACCTATGGCGAAAGCCTCGCCGATTCCGGCATTCATCAGTGGACTCGCTATGTCCAGGGCCGAGACTACTTCATGAACCCGCTAATCAAGGACAAGGACTACACCATCGTTAAAGACAAGAACGGTACCGGCGCATCCGTCAGCGAGATCCAGCCCTTGTTCTTCAAACCTGGCAAGTCTGGCTGGAGCACCTTTGAGCTGATTCGTGCCTTTGGCAACCGCGGCGAAAATGTCCCCGGCCTCAACGCCACCACCGACGGTGTCTACGCCATCGGCAGCGAAAACAACAGTGAGACCAATCTCTTCCAGATTCGTCGTGGCCTCGATCCCGAGATCGCAACCATCCAGTGGGAGATGCTCTCTCGTGCCGCCTACTCCGTCGCTATTCCTCTGTACTCTGCACTGCTCACCGAGGTCAGCCCCTACTTCAGCAATCAGGATGTCTCCTACGATCACTGCGAAGAGACGGACATCGTGAACAACGAGGAGCCCGAGAACTCCATCAACTACGTCCTCATGGACATCAGCTCGCTCTGCTTTGAGAACCCTGACACTCTTGGCACCGGCGTCCGCGCCTACCTCGACGCACTCCAGAACGAGCTCATCGAGCAGAACAAGGAAGTCGACGCCGCCATGCTGGCCGAGACTACCCATGAGGGCCGCACCGCCCTGGCAAACAAGGCCGGCAACGCTGCCGCCGAGAACACCTACGTCAAGTGCAAGGCCCTGCTCCAGGAGATGCGCGCTTATCTGAAGGCTAGCGACTTTAGCAAGCCCTTTACCCCGAGCGACCTGAACACCGAGACCCGTGGCCTTAAGCAGTCCATCACCTACGCCAAGGATGCCCTCGCCACCGAGGCCCCCGAGAAGCCCGAGCAGCCCGGCACCCCCGAGCAGCCCGAGCAGCCTTCTACCCCCGAGCAGCCTTCTACCCCCGAGGAGCCGACCAAGCCGAGCACCTCTACCACGGTGACCACCAACAAGAAGAACACCAAGGGCAACCTGCCCACCACCGGTGACCGTTTTGATGGCCGCGTGGTTGCCGCGTTCGCCGCTGCTGGCGTCGTCGTCATCTCCGCTGGCGGCTATGCCCTCTATCGCCGCAACAAGGAGTAACACTCCTCGCAGGAAGTAACACTTCCCAGGGCGCGGGCGGGACAGCACAAGCTGCCCCGCCCGCTCTTCTTAACAGGAGGAAACGCCGCGAAATTCTTTTCAAAAAAGATTCCCCCGCACACACTTCGCTGTGCTATAGTGCAGCGCAACAGCAACTGGGCGCGACCGCGCCATGGCATCACGAAAGGAGCCACCAACATGAAGAACACGATGACGTCTCTCAACAACTGGTGGTGGCGTGATGCGAATACGATCGGTCGACGGTGAGTCCCTCATGCCTGTTTTTGCGCTCTAGGTGATTGGAAGGCCTCCGGTTTCGACCGGGGGCCTTTTTCTATCTCGAGCCCGATCGCATTCGCATCACGCGCCTCCGCTTTTCTCTTATACTCCCCTTTCTGAAAGGACCTTCACCATGTCTCAGAACACCACCGCCGGCGCCCAGCCCCGCACCGTCCAGACCGCCGACCGCGGCAAACTCGATGTTCGCGCCCTTGTCCTGCTCGCCATCCTGCTTGCCGCCGGCTTCATCCTCAACTTTACCGTCGGCAAGGCAATCTCGGGTATCTCGGGCGGCATGATTAGCCCCGAGTTCATCATCTCGGCCTTCTGCCTCACCATCCTGGTCGTTCGTCCTAACATTGGTCAGGCACTCGTCATCGGTCTCATCTCGGCGGCCGTAATCCAGATCACCACTACCTCGCCGTTTGTCGATTTTGCCGCCGAGGGCATCGCCGCCATGCTTATGGCCGTCATTGTCAACACTGCCGCCAAGGATGGCCAAGTTAAGCCTGCCGTCGCCATCGTCGCTACGTTCGTGACCACCTTTGTCTCGGGCGTCATCTTCATGGTCATCAAGATGGCCATGCTCGGCGTAGTGGGCGAACTCGCCGCAGCTATGCTGCCCGTCGTCGCCATGACCGCTGTGTTCAACGCCATTCTGGTCGGCGCGCTCTATCTGCCCATCCAGAAGGCCCTTAGGCTTAACTAACCCGCTCGGCTTTACGAGCCACCCCATATTGGCGTTCATTCGTCGCTCGCGTACCCAAGTACGCTTCGCTCCTCTTTCGCGCCAACCTGGGGCACCTCGTAAAGCCGTCTACGTGCTTCACCAGCAAAGACTGTCCCAAACAACGAGCTATTGGGGACGTCCTTAAACGACTAGTCATGTAAGAACATCCCCAATGACTATGAAAGGTATCCATGGAAACGATCATCAACGTCGACGATGTCTCGTTCGCCTATGGCACGCAGGCCGAGCAGGCGCTTAGCCACGTTTCGCTCAGCGTGAACAAGGGAGATTTCATCGGCATCATCGGGCCTTCGGGTGCCGGCAAATCAACACTTACCGCCTGCCTGTCGGGCGCCGTGCCCCACCACTACAGCGGAACCTTCTTTGGCTCCGTGTTCGTTGACGGGCACGACACCTGCGAGGTCTCGCTCACCGACATATCGCAGATCGTCGGCAGCGTGCTGCAAGACATCGACACGCAGATGGTCGCCTCGGTCGTTGAGGACGAGATGCTTTTTGGCCTGGAGAACTTTGGCGTTCCGCATGACCAGATCGAGCAGCGCGTGAGCGAGACGCTTAAGGCCGTCGGCATTAGCGACCTGCGCGACCGCGAGATAGCCACCCTCTCGGGCGGCCAAAAGCAAAAGGTGGCCATCGCTGCCATCCTCGCCATGCGCCCGCGCGTGCTGGTGCTCGATGAGCCAACCGCGGCACTCGATCCCGTCAGCTCCACACTGGTTTTCGAAACGCTGCGCGAGGCAAACCGTAACCTCGGCATCACCATCGTCGTCGTTGAGCAAAAGGTCGCCCTGCTTTCGGAGTATTGCAACCGCGTGCTCGTGCTCAATCACGGCCAGATCGCGCTGCAAGGCGAGCCACATGAGGTCTTTGCGCACACCGACAAGCTCCGCGCCATCGGTGTCGATTGCCCGCGCGTCACGCGCATTTTCAACAGCCTCGAGGCCGATGGCCTGGCCAGTGGCACTCCCTGTTTAGATGTTGATGAGGCCGAGCGCCTGATTACGGGCATCGTCGACCCCGCTCATGCAAGCAGCGACATTCAGGCGCCCGCAGGCTCCCCGCACGCACCGTCGCTGCGCCCGCATGCGAGAGACGCCGAGCCGGTGCTCACGTTTGACCACGTTGAGTTTTCCTACCCCCATGGTGGCGCCGCCGTCCACGACCTCAACCTGACGCTCTATCCCGGCGAGCTCGTGGGCATTGTCGGCCAAAACGGAGCCGGCAAGACCACGCTCACCAAGCTGCTCACGGGTCTGCTTAGGCCTGCATCGGGCAGCGTGCGCGTTACGGGCTTGGACACGGTATCGGTTCCCACGAGCCGCATCGCACGCGAAGTCGCAACCCTATTCCAAAACCCCGACCGCCAGATTTGCAAGGACACCGTGCTCGACGAGGTCGCCTTTGGCCTGGAGCTTGCCGGCATCGACCGAGCCGAGGCCCTACGTCGCGCCCAGCTCGTCATCGACCGCTTTGGTCTGCCCGCCGACGAGGCGCCCTTCTCCCTTTCGCGCGGCCAACGCCAAATGGTGGCGCTCGCCTCCGTCGTGGTGGTCGAGCCCAAGATCGTGGTGCTCGACGAGCCCACGAGTGGCCTGGACTACCGCGAGTGCATGACCGTGATGGAAACGGTGCGCACCATGGCCGAGCGCGGCTGCGCTGTAATCATGGTCTGCCACGACATGGAAGTCGTCTCCGACTTTGCCGAGCGCATCGTGGTGATGGCCGACGGCCGCATCCTCGATCACGGCCGCACGCACGAGCTGTTCTCGAACATCGAGCTCATGCAGCGTGCCTATGTTGAACCGCCCCAGGTTATTGAACTCTCACGCCGTCTGGCATCTTCCGTCTCGCCCGCCTTTGCACAGGTGAGCGAGGTCACCGATATCGTTCGCATTACCGAGGAGATGGTCCGCCGTGGTTAATGTCATCGACTATATGCCGGGCGACACGCTGCTGCATCGTCTGAATCCCGTCATCAAACTGGGCCTCGCCGCTGGCATCATCATTGGCATCTTTTTGTCCGACACCTACGTGGCGCTGTTGGGATTTCTGGCGCTTACGCTCGCGCTGGGAGCCTACGCCGGCGTCGTCGACCGCCTGTTCTCGCTGCTCAAGCTGCTGATTCCGCTCGCACTCATCATGTTAGCGCTGCAGCTGGCCTTTATGCGCGATGGCAACGTGGTGTGGGGCTTCGTCACCGACGAAGGCCTCATCACCGGCTCGAAGGCCTGTCTGCGCCTGTTGGGCGTAGCGCTGCCACTCATCCTGATGCTCATGGTGACCAAGCTCAACGACCTTGCCAATGCCTGCGTGGAGGTGCTGCACGTGCCGTATCGCTACGCCTTTACCTTTACCACGGCGCTGCGCTTTGTGCCGGTGTTTGGCCAAGAGATGAATGCCATCATGGAGGCACAGACCGCACGCGGCGTCGAGTACGATACCAAGAATCCCATCAAGAAACTCAAGCTCATGCTGCCGCTGTGCGTGCCGCTATTGATCTCAAGCGTGGGCAAGACCGATGCCACCGCGCTTGCCGCCGAGCAGCGCGGCTTCTATCTGCGCACGCGTGCGAGCTCGTACAAGCGCTACCCCATCAAAGGCTTGGACATTGCCGTACTTATCGTCAGCATCGCCCTTATCGCCATCGGTTTCCTGTTCTAGCAATCGCTGGCAGCAACCGACAAATGCAAAAGGCCTCGGCTCGCACAAACGAGCCGAGGCCTTTACTGTTTTCCCAGATAAAACCTACCAAAATAAACCTGTCCCTTTTTGGCAGGTCGAGGGCTACAGGCGGTAGGGGGCGCCGCTTCGGATGATGGACTCGCGTACCAAAACGTCCATGGCGTCGAGGGTGATCTCGGGCATCTCGCGATACTTTTGCAGCACCGAAAGCTCCGTGCAGGCCAGAATGACGCGGTCGCAGCCGCTGCGGGCAAACTCCCACATCACACGATCAAACTTATCCATATCGGGCTCGCGTCCCGCCTTCACGTCGTCGTAAATAAGCGACATCACATCGGCCTGGCGCTTCTCGCTGGGATAGACGACTTCGACGCCCGCCGCCTCGCACTCGCGACCGTAGACGCCGGCACCCACGGTGCCATCGGTACCCATGATGCCGATCTTGCGCACCGGCTCGGCCGGCATGCTCAAGTTGGGGTCGAACTCACACTCCCCCATCACCACGCCGGCAAGCGCATAGCGCACCGACTCGCGCGGCATATGGATGATGGGGACCGAGGTAAACGACTGAATCTGATCGTAGAAGTAGTGCGACGTGTTGCAGGGAATGGCAATGTGCGCGCAGCCCAGCGTCTCGAGCGCCTGCGCACATTCCTTCATGGTCGCCAGCAACTCGGTGTGGTCGCCGGTCTTAATGGCCAGCGTGCGGTCGGGCATGGTCGACTTAGAGAGCACCACCATGTCGATATGTTCCTGATCGCGGGCGGCCGCCGTGTGACGCACCACCTGGTCGTAGTAATACGACGTGGCCTCGGCGCCCATACCGCCGATAACTCCCAGCTTTTCCATCGCCGCCTCCTTGGTGACGCTCGCACCATTGCGCGTATCATACCCGCGCCCGTCCGATACAAACCGGGCGGGCGCGACGTTCATCCTATTTGTAATACGTCTTAAACAGCTTAAAGTGACGCAGCTTGGTGTGCCACATGCGCAGCCAGCGGTTAAAGACAAAGTCGCCCTTCATAAACGAGGGGTCGGCGGCCTTACCCTCCTTGACCAGGCGATGCGCCTTAGCGCGCAGCTCGGGATCCTTGACGTATTTATCGACCACGCCCATGGGGACAACCATCCACAGCGCCTCGTTCTGCACCGTCACAAACTCGGGCTCAAACGGGCGGTTGTACACATACTCGTCCACTACGTACTTGGCAACGTTAAAGCCACTGTTGGTGACGTAGTAGTTACTGCGGCCCTGGCGAGTGTTGAAGTCGAAGAACTTAAACGAACCGTCGCGCTCGTCGTATTTGACGTCAAAGTTGGAGAAGCCCGTAAACTTGAGGTCCTCGAGCAACTTGCGCACGCCGCCCATGAGCTCGTCATTGGGCTCGGTGATGATGCAGGCGTGGTTGCCAACGCCGTGAGGCTGGTGCTCCTCGAGCAGCACGTGGCCCAGGCACATCATGCGCACCTTGCCGTTGCGGTCGGAATAGCTGGTAAGCACGCGCATGTACTCGTCGTTGCCGGGCACGCGATCCTGCAGGATCAGATCATCGGTGTAGCCACTCGCGTACACATCGCGAATGACCTGCTCCAGCTCGGCGCGATCGGCGATCTCGTAGGCCTTCTTCTGGCCCTCGAACTCGTGCTCCCACCACATGATGCCGTCGGAAGGCTTCAGGATCATCGGGAAGGGAAAATCGATCTGGTCGAGCACCTCGGCAGGAGCCTCGCCCCGGGCGTTGAGCATGGCCATGGTAAAGGTAAACGTATGCGGATAGGGAACACCGTGCTTCTCGCACAGCTCGTAGAAGATTTCCTTCTTCTGGCACTGTTCGAGCATGCTGTAGGGCGCATAGGGCGCGATGACGTTTGAGGCAAGCTCGCCGGCATCCTGAGCCTGTGCGGCAAGCGCGACATAGTTGTCGCCGCAGCCCATGAGAATAATCTTCTTATCGGGATTGGCCTGCGCGACACCGTTAATGGTCTCGATCATGACCGGCATGGTGTCGATATCAACATTGGGCGTGTAGTCGATAATCTGGCTGCGGTACGCAGGACCGGTCTGGTACTTGCCAAAGACCAGGCTCTTGACCTGATACTCCTCGTAAAAGGCGCGCGCCACCGAATAGGCGTTGATGTCGCCGCCGAGCAGCACGGGGATAAACTCGCGCTCTGTAAACTGCAATGCCATGGAAACTTCCTATCTAGAACTGCCCACGACGGGCGGTCTTTATGCAACCTGTTTATTTTAGCGTGCCGGACCGTTTCCTCCTAAAGCTCCACTGTATCTATGACAATCAACGCAATTATCCAGCATGAAGGCCGCGCTCACCGCCGAATGACAAACGGCAATGAACCCACCGTTGTTGTAGGGTTCAGCATATTGATACCCCCGAGTGAAAGGCGCACGCGTGCTCCAGGACCTTCCAACCGATAACCCCATCCTCGATGCCGCAAAACGCGAGTTGGCGCCGCGCGCGCAAGCGACTGCTCCTCTGCGCACCGCAAACGACGCTTACGACGGTGCCGCCTACATCACCTCCATCGATACATCGGCGCACAAAGGCACGCGCAAGACGCCCGTCGCCGGCGGACACGATACCGCCATCGAGCAGTTTGGCCTCGTCTCCGATGCCCACGCCGGGGACAACATCAGGGTAATCAAACTCGGCGACGGCACCTGTTCGTTCACCCCCGCCCAGGCGCTCAACGAAGTAGGGCAAGCTCGCCGCGATGGGACCTTATAGCCACAAACCCCAACGTTGAGATAGCTTTCACAGTCCAAAGCCCGTCCCAAACAGGCCCCGTAACGTTAAAGTTGAACTCTATGGTTTCTCAACAATTCGATATAACTGCAGGTCAAAGCCAAAGTCTCAAGTTCAACTTGACCCTTTAAAACCTTTAAGGTTCAAGTTGAGGTCGAAAGCAGTAGTAGAATACCTGAGGAACAATAACCTACGATTGATTGCAGAGGGACTGGATGCAGCATTCGAATCATCGCACCGCAGCGCTCATCGCGTCGAAGCCGGCTCGTATCATCACGAGCGCCGCGCTCGCCGTTGCGTTGACGGCCACGCCGATGCTCTCCCCCGTCGCGGCGTATGCCGCCTCGCAGGTAACGCAGGATCAGCTTGCCGCCGCCCAGCAGAAGATCGAAGCCGCCACGGGCGCCTACAACGATGCCCGCACCAAGCTCGGCGATCTGCAGAAGCAGATTGACGCCAACGAGGCGAACATCGATAAGATTGAGGCCGAGTTACCCGAGCAGCAGGCCAAGGCAAGCTCCGCCATGCGCGATCTGTATAAGTACCAGAAGGGCACCAGCCCCATCGTGAGCTTCCTGGTCAACACACAGAGCCTGGGTGAGTTCATCACGACCTGCAAATACACCAACCAGATCACAAGCTCGAGCGTCGACGAGATCGAAGAGCTCAATAACATGCAAACCGAACTCGAGCAGAACAAGGCCGAGCTCCAGCAGGCCAAGTCTCAGCTTGAGGCAGAGCAGAAAAACGCCGAGGATGCGCTGGCGCAGGCCCAGCAGCTCCGCAGCGAGGCACAGGCAAAAGCCGAGCAGGAAAATGCCGCCGAGCTTGCCAAGCTTGAGGCCGATAAGGCCGCTGCCGCCGAGAAGCTCTCGGGCGAGGGCGTGAGCGGCAGCAATTCCAGCAGCCAGGCCACCAACGCCAACACCACCATCGACACCACGGTGAACAACGCCAACACCGGTAGTTCCGATTACGATTCGTTCATTAATGAGTGGACGAGCCGCATCGACAATTACCTCGCCGGCTCCCCTATGGCAGGCCAGGGCTATAACTTTGCCGTCGCCGCTTGGAATACCGGTGTCGACCCCCGTTGGTCCCCCGCCATCGCCTGCATCGAGAGCACCAAGGGTGCTTATTGCGCCAATTCTTACAACGCCTGGGGCTGGAGTGCACGTGGCGGCGGTTGGCGCAGCTTTGGCAGCTGGAGCGAGGGCATCTTCGCTCACGTTGCCTATCTGGGCGCCAACTACGGCTCCACCCTTACCCCGGCCGCGGCCAAAAAGTACTGCCCACCCACGTGGCAGGACTGGTACAACAAAGTCGCCGCTCAGATGAACCGCATCTAAGTGCAACTGCAAAGGGCCCCAATGGGGCCCTTTTCTTTTAGGTAGCGGAGGTATCGACGACGCCGGTCGCATTGGCAACCGCGACTATGACGATCATGCATAGGAGCAGCACACCCAATGCCTTGAGCCAGAGTTTCGCGAGTTTCTTGCCGCGATAGCTGTCGAGCAGTGCGAATCGCCGACGAAGACGGCGCTTATCGAGCAGCGCAAAATGCGTAAGCGCCATAAGGCCATCGACAAAGAAAAAATACTCGATTATGAGAAGCCACGTCGGGTAGCTTTGGTTTGCTCCCGTGGGTTGAAAGACGGCAAAATGACTTCCGGCAAAGAACACAAGCAGCGAGAAGCAGACGAGCGTATTCCAAATGCGCCCCAGGGACTCCGGAACGCGAGAGAGCAGACCGCATGCAGCGGAGGTGGCAGGCCTAGGAAGCCTTGCGGGGTTCTGGAGCCCTTGGGGCGTCAACAACGTCTCCGAGGCCGGGGTACGGACAGGCGCAGGCGCAGGAGGCCGCACGGGGCGACTCAGATCGTATGCCGCGCGCGTCGCCCGTCCCAATGCTTCCGCACTCGCAAAACGCTTGGCCGGGTCGAGCGCCATCGCCATGCAAACGACATCGGCCAATGGGCCGGGAACGCCGCATGCCTCGCATTGTTCGCGCATGTCCCGACCCGGCTTGGGGTCGGTCCCCGTCAAACAGAAGAACAACAGGGCGCCAAGTGCGTAGACGTCGCTTCGCACGCTCGTCTGTCCAAACCCATACTGCTCGGGCGGCGCATAGGGCCGTGTCCCAAACTTGACAGTATCGGCATCGGCGCCATCGCGCCACACGCGCGCGATCCCCAAGTCGATAATCACCAGCGATGAAAACGTCAGGCCGTCATCAGGCGTATAGTTGGCACCTGTCACGATGATATTCGACGGCTTGAGGTCGCGATGGATCACCGGCGCCGAAGCCTCCCCCGCCATTGCAAAACCGGCATGGAGCTCGCCAACGGCTTCGCAAAGGACAGGATACAATTCACGCGCATAATCGGGAGCGGATCCCAGACGGTCCACCAGTGCCCCGAGTGTCTCCCCTTCTATGTATTCCATAACCACGTTGAGCTCGTCGCCCGAACGACGACAATCGACGATTCTGGGCAGGTGCTCAAAACGCCTGCCTGCCCGCTGAGCGGCAAACAGACGCTCGTATGCCCCGCCGATTTGAGCCGAAGCATCGATGCGTTTACGGACAAAGGGACCGAGCGAACCACCGCCGGTTCCTTCAAAGTACACGAGCTCGGTTGTTTCAACGGACGAGCGCTTAAGTACACGCTCCACGCGATAGCTGTCGTCGCGATCGAGCGACGCCAGGTGCTCGGCAAGCGCTGCGGTCAGCTCGTCATTGGAATATGTTGGGGTCTGAGTATCCATAGCCTCCATCATAGCGCAGGGCGCAGACACCCCATGGCATCCGCGCCCCGTTCGTTTGCATCGTTGTTCGACAGCTCCGCCGGCTCAGATATCAGCGGCTAATTCACCGTCTCCTCGCCAAAGCGATACAGCTCCTCGTTGACCTTTTGGAGGCTGCACCCGCGATCGATGCAAAAGATGATAATCGCATCGCGGCGGTCCTTGCAGTTAAGGACGCTTACCCCGGCAGCCGTCAGTGCACGGTTGGTCTCTTTGAGCGTCAGCGCCATCGCAAAGGCAATCTGCAGCACCTTATTGCGACTCGGATGACGCGCTCCGGTAAAGATCTGATAGCCAAAGGTCTCATTGAGATCGGCCATACGAACCACGCGCGAGCGCTCCAAGCCCTTTTCCTGCAGTAGCTGCTTCAGGTAATCCGAAAGCGACGGGGCGGCAAAGTCGTGCTCCCTGATATAGCCATCGATGTTCGGCGCATCGAGAAGCTCATTGAGCAACTCCTCGGTCAGCTTTTTATCGGGCATACGACTTCACCTCCCATCCGGCGCAACGGTAGCGACATGTTAGGCCAGCACCCAGCTTGCAGTGGCAGACTTATCAAACATGTTGGCAAAATACAGTGCCTTCTTGATATCGCCATCAAAGTAGATATTGCCCGCCACGGAGCCACCGGCGGAAAGGGTGCCAGACTGCAGCTCATCGGAGCCCTCGCTGTAGTAACCCTGATTCTGTTGGGCGCCGTTGGCGTCCTCGCCCTTCCAGTCGTAGATATTGTAATCTGCGCCCTCATCGCCATTGTTGACGTACGTGACGTGAATGCCCGTCATGGTCGAACCGTCATAATTTGTAAGGCCGGGCTGGACGGAATCGACAACGACGGAAAGACCGGCAGCTGTGGTCACCGTCGTGCCAACCGCCAGGTCAGTCGTAGGCTGCTCTTCCTTCTTCGCCTCTTCCTTCTTGTCGCCATCGCCAGCGTCCTCGGTGACGGTCGCCTTATCGCTACCACAACCGGCAAGAAGACCGGCAGTCCCCAAGGCGACGGTGGCGAATGCGCCAAGTGCAGCGCGACGGCTCAGCAGCACTTCGTTTTCGAGCTTTTTCATTATGCATCCTTCCTACGATCCGGCTACCGCGCCGGTACACAGCACATCGTAGGAAGGATTAAACTTGAATTCATTAGCTGAGAGCTAATGACGTAGGAGGCCGGTTGGTCCGAAAGGGCGAATAAATGCGCAGGTAGAAGGTATCGTTTCTTTTGACCTCCTTTCAGCGGATTGCCGCCTGGTACGAATCCGGCACGAATCGTTCTTGGGGTTGCTCTGAGGTACTTTCAGGGGCGTTTTCCACGCGCTCACGAGGTGAGCTTACGAGGGTGAGTCGGCGCCCGCCGTTGATGACGCGGGGCTCGACTTGGACGATCGGAGTGACGGGGGGCGGCCTCGACGGGTTCGGAGAAGAGGTCGCTCACGACGTCTGCCGCCGCACGCTTGGCCTCCATGTTCACGTGGGTGTAGATCCCCATCGTGATCTCGCTCGAGGCGTGGCCGGCCAGCTCCTGCATCACCTTGGGGTGCACGCCCCTCAGGGCGAGAGTGGAGAGGTAGGAGTGGCGAAGCTCGTGGAACGCCCAGCCATTGAGGCCGAGCGTCTCGCGGTCGCGCAGCCACCATGCCTCGAGCACGTTTGGGCTGAGCCTGCCCATGGTCGTGCTGATAACGACCGGGGTGCTCTCGCTCTGCTCCAGGCGTTTTCCGGGCTTCTCGCCGTTCTTCTTCGCCAGCCTCTCCTGCTCCGCCGCGCACTCGTCAATGCGGGCCTTCTGCGCCTCCTTGTGCATGACGAGGGCGTCTCGGACGGAGTCGGGCATGGGGAGGCGCCGCACGCCGGCCTTCGTCTTGGGGTCCTTGAGGTTCCCGAAGCAGTCGTAGGACTTGCGGATCGATATGACCTGGCTCTCGAGGTCGACGTCGCGCCACGAGAGGCCGCAGACCTCCCCGCGACGCATCCCGGTGCTGACCGCGAGGAAGTACGCGATGTCGGCCTCCCGGGTGAAGTCGAGCTGCGCTATGAACTCCCGGATGGCCTCCGGCTTGAGGGCGCGGCGGGGCTGGGTGTCCCTGCGCGGCGTGTCCATCTCGGTGCAGGGGTTCTTGGCGACGACACCGTCCTTCACGAGGTCGTCGAACAGCAGCTTGAGCGTCTTGTGGATCTGGTTGAGATAGGTGCCGCTGGCGGGCTTGCCGGAGAGGGTGTCGCCGGAGCGCATGGCGGCGTACATCTTCTCGAGCGTCTCTCGCGTGACCTTCGAGGCGTCGGCGTAGCCGATGTGACGGTTGATTGCCTTGAAGAATCGCTCGTAGGTCACGTTGGTGTTCTCGGTGAACTCGCCGGACGCACGGCGCCTCGTCATGAAGTCCTCTGTGCACTCCTTGATGGTCGTGCCCGACCTCTTGTGCACCTCGTCGTTCTCGATCTCCTTGATGAACTCGCGAAGGGCCTTCTTCGCCTCGGTGTAGGTACCGTTGAAGCGCCTTGTGCGAGTCTTGTACTTTCCCGTGCGGGGGTCGAGGCCCACGGGGACGCGGAGCTGCCACTTGCGGCACTTGCTCTTGGGCTTGTCTTTCTCGAGCTGGACGATGGTGCCCTCGCCGGTGACCTTTGCCATGGCTACTCACCGTCCCCGGCAACGACGTAGGGCGGGCGGTAGTGCCTCTCGAGGTCGCGGGCGAGCTCGCGCTGCCAAGGCTCGTCGAGGCGCAGAGGGGCACCGGGCTCCGCTGCGGCGAGCACGATGACGGGGAGCTCGTTGCCGGCGGCGTCCGTGGCGAAACAGGACACGACGCGCAGGCTCTTCTCTTCCTTGGTCCTGGGTGCTCACCGCCTTCCCTGGGAGCGCGCGGCGCGCTCGCCGAGCTCCACGTAGGAGAGGTAGCTGTCCACGAGGGCGCGGCCCTCGGGGCTGAGGGCGTCGTAGCGGGGCTGGATGCCCTCGGGCTCGGGCGCGTCGATGTCCTCGCGGCCGATGACGAGGTCGATGGAGCAGCCCAGCTTGTCGGCTATCTGCCATGCCGCCGGCAGCGGGATGCCGCAGTCGGCGCCGTCTCCAGCGCGCTCGTAGCGCGCGTAGGTTGAGCCGGGGATGCCGAGCGCCTCGGCGAACTCCTTCGCAGAGCGGAAGCCCGCCTGGCGGCGGAGCCTCTGGAGTGTTCTTTTGCCGCTTATGGGCCTGTAGGGGGTTTGGGCGGGATTGATGGATGACATATACTTGTCACCGTCCCTTCTGGATTTGCCTCTGGACCGGACGCCGGGCCCGTGGGAGTGCCAGCTCCCACGGGCCCACCTGTTTTCCTTCTACGCCTTGGCGCCACCTCCCCTCTGTCCCATGCCGGAGTCGAACTCGACCGCCACACGGGCGTCGACGGTACTCCACAGCACGCGCGTGCCCTCGTGGTCGAACTCGCCGTGGGTGCGGTCGTACGCCTCCATAATCTTGTCGATGGTCTGGTTGTCGATGAGCTCCTGAGCCTTGATGGGGAACTTGCCGCGCTTCTTGGCGGCCTGCTTCTGGAGGAAGGACTCGAAGGCCGAGCGGGCCTCCTCAGCGCTCTCGAACGCGACGAGCTCGCCGAAGGCGGCGCCCTCGCCCATCTCGGCGAGCATCTGGCGCTCGTACTGGTAGCAGAGCGCGTCCCAGGGGCGCTCTTCCTCCCTGCGCTTCCGCTCACGGATCTTGGCGTCCTTCATGAGCACGAACTCGCGGAGCTCGTCGGCGAGCTGCCGCGCCTCGGGCGTGAGTCCGTCGTACTCTAGCTGAACCTCGCCGCGCGCGGTGCCCGGCGCCGGGGCCTTGCGACCGACGATGGCGTCGATGGTGGTGCCGAGGATGTCCGCGAGCTGCCAGGCGCGGTCCATGGGGATCTTGTCGGGGTTGGACTCGTAGCGCGCGTAGGTGGAGGCGGGTATCCCGTGCGCCTCGGCGAAGTCGTTGGCGTTCTTGTAGCCCGCCGCCTTGCGGAGCTCTAAGAGGTTGCTCGCCATGGCGTCCGCCTTTCTCGAGATGTGTTCGGACTGTGGAGGGAGACTTTCTGCGCCCTCCGTTTCCTTATTACGCTTCGCAACAGATTCTATCACTAATTGATAAGTAATTCAACGCTCTAGGGCTATCTTACCTCAAATCTTGCAAAGAATCCTACTATGTGACAATTCCTATGATATTCTACCGCTGCACGGCGACGAAAGGTGCCGCTTCGTGACAGACGAGACGGAGCCGTGCGTGCGGTCTAGAGGCAAACCAGAGGAGAAGGAGCGAGAGATGAGTTTCGAGGAGCTGCCGTACTTCATGACCCCCAAGCAGCTCGCCGACGTGACGGGCGAGCACGAGGGATCCATCACGCGCGGCATACGCGAGGAACGAATCCCCGCCGACAAGGTGAACGGACGCTAGCGCATCTGCCGCGACGTGATCTTCAAGAACGCAAAGAAGGGGGCCTCGGATGACGGAGAAGGCCGCGAGTAGCCCACGCGGGACGGGCTCCCTCGCCGACGCGCTGGCACGCGTCCCTGCGGAGCTCAAGGCCGAGGCACGCTGGGTGTGCTGGCGGCGCGAGGGGCTCAACGGCAAGACAACGAAGCTCCCGGCGTGCGCTGCGAACGGGCGCATGGCCAAGAGCACGGACCCGGCGACCTGGGCGACCTTAGAGGAGGCCGTGGCGGCCGTCGGCCGCTGGCGCTGCGACGGCGTGGGGTTCGTCTTCGGGCCTGACCGCGCCTTCACGGGGCTCGACCTCGACCACGTGATCGAGGGTGGAGTCCTCGACCCCGCGTACTGCTGGGTGGTCGAGGAGGCGGGCACCTACACGGAGGTCTCGCCCTCGGGCGACGGCCTGCACCTGATCTTCCGGGGCGCGAAGCCCGACTGGGCCCAGCGCTCGCGCAAGGGCCAGCCCGGCGGGCGCGTGGTGAAGATGTACGACCACGACTGGATTGGCAACACCTATTTGGACGATTCCGGGAGGGACAGCCCCGCCTCCCTGAACTCGACCGGCGACATGTAGCCCAGCGTCGAGTGGATCCTGAAGTTGTCGTACCGGTGCACGTAGTCCGAGAGCTTGGCCCGGAGCTCGCGCGTCGTGCCGAACGTCTCGCGGTGGACGAGCTCGGCCTTCAGTATCCTGTTGGTCGACTCGTCGACGGCGTTGTCGCAGGGGAGCCCCTGGCCGACAGCGACCTCTCTATGCCGAAGGCCTCGGGCATCGGGTCGATCTCGGCGTTGTCGAGCTCGCTGCCGCGGTCCGTGTGGAATACCTCGATGTCCGAGATGGGGAAGGAGGGCGTCGCGAACGCCGACTCGACCGGACGGGCGTCCTTCCCGGGCCCGGCGGAGTGGCCGACGGTCTCCCTGTTGCAGGGGTCGACGAGCAGGCAGGCGTAGTCCCACGAGGCCCCGGCGCGCACGTAGGTCGGGTCGCTGCATATATGGGCGCGCGGCGCCCTGCCGCCGAGGCCGCGCGCGACGGCGTTGGGCACGTCGGCCCCGTTGACCGCCCCGGGGCGCACCCTGGACCTCTTCCCGCCGTATGCGCCGACCGGGCCGTTCTCCCTCATGATGCGGCAGGCCCGGCGCCGGCTGACGGTGACGCCCGACCTCCCGGGCGACGCCTTTATCTTGCGCGGGCCGTACCGGCCCTTGCTGGCGGCGTGGGCCGCGACCACGGCCGGCGCGGCGGGGTCCGGCGCGGCGGGCCGGTCGGCCCGCGAGCGCATGGAGCGGTACGTCGACCTCGCGACGCCGAGGAGCCCGCGCTGCGCTGATATGGGGTGGCGGCCCTCGTTGGCCGCTATGGCCCTCACTCTCGAGCGTATATCGGCGCCGCTTGTTTTAAGACGTCGACCTCCATCCGGAGCCTGCGGTTCTCGCGCTCGAGCTCCAGGATCCGGTTCTGCTCGGGCGTGCGGTTGTCCGCGGCGCGCGGCGAGCCGGTCGCGTTTATCGACTTGACCCGCCTCTCCACGGTGCTCTTGCCGAGGTCGTACTCGTCCATGGCCTCGCGCTTGGGCTTGCCGGCGTTGTGGAGGTCGACTATCTGCCTCTTGAAATCGTCGGTGAAATGCCCCGGGTGCCTGGGGTCCCTCATATACGGCCCTCCCGTCTCCTGCGCCCCTCCCGGAACTGTCCACATCAGTGTAGCCAATCCACCTCGCGGCGCGCGTGTACGTGAGCCGACAGACGGTCAGCTCGTGGGAGAACGGCAAGACCTACCCCGACGGCCAGAGCCTGCTCCTGCTCTCCGAGATCTTCGGCGCGTCCGTGGACTCTCTCATCAAAGGAGACGTGGAGACCATGAACGAGACTATCGAGAGGGACGTCGTCATCATCAGGAGGCTGGGCACGGCGATGATCGCCCTCGCGGCATGCACGGTCGCCGCCGCGATTTGGGCGGTGGCGCAGGTCGAGATCTGGGGGTGGAAGGGCGTCCAGGTGGTGCCCACCCTCCTGCTCACGCTCGTGCTCTGGGCGTGCCTGATGTTCTGCTCGCACTGGGCGGAAAAGATCAAGCGCGACCACGACCTCGCGACCTATCGCGAGGTGCTGGACTTCTGAAACGGCGTCGAGCCAAACCGCGACACCGAGCGCGGTCGCCTCGAACGGGCGATTCCGGGCTGGATGCGCGCTGTGCGCTCCGTCGGCATGGTGGTCCTCGCCGCCGCGGTCGGCTACCTATGCGCCCGCTACGGCGTCCAGCTTTTGCAGGGGCTCCTCGGCTAAGGGCAGCCCCATTGGGCTGCGAGCGAAGCCCACATCCCACCACCACCCGCGAACGAGGACGAAAGAGCAGCAGCCCATCTGCCGTAGCGGAGTGCGCGCCGCCGCGAGGAACCGACCCGACCTGCGCACGTCAACCTCCCGGCAGGCCATACCCAGAGCGGAGGCTGTGTATGCGCAGCGCCGCGAGGGACAGACGGCGCAGCCGGAGTGTGCGACCGCCGCGAAGGGCAGACGGCGCAGCCGGCTGACCTGAGCCGGGAGCGACACGCAGGCGGAGCCGGCTGGCCCGAGCCGCGGAGCGATACACAGCCGAAGCGGCGGGCATGGCCGTGAGCGGAGCCTTCCGCGCAGGGCGGGGCGGTTTCCGAGCCGTGCGCGCAACGGGGCGGAGGCGGGTGGGCTGCGGGCGACCCTCGACGGGCAGCGGGTGGTAGTGGGGTGTGGTATTCAGAATCGTCCTTTGAAGATGTGTCGTTCTTCTCGTTCTACCTGTTCTTCTCGTCTGTTTGAGAGACAGACGGCAAGGGATGGCTGTAGTGTGTTGCACTAACGCTCCAGGTGCTCGCGGAGCCTCTCCCTTGGGAAGCGTCAGACGCTCCCAATCCTGATTGCGGGAATCTCGTCCTTTTCCGCCAGTCTCGTCACCATACGACTCGATACGCCGAGGACCTAGGCGACCTCGGCGGTCTTGAGAAAGTCGCCGTAGCCTTCGATCGCGTCGGCGCTCACCACCTTTCTAGTTCCTCTCGTCTGTACCCGCGCCGTCGAAAGCGACACCTCTCGCATGGATATGCCGAGTTCGCCGGCGAGCGCGCGGACGATCGCACTAGCTGAGATTGCGTACTCTGACGTCTTCCACTCTGCATCCGTGAGCGCGACGGATAGGGACTCGACCTCGCAGCCGTCAATCGCGAGTCTCATGACCTTGCCCTCTTTTCTGGTCGGCATTACGCCTATCAAGTTCTGCCAAGTCATTTTGTCCGCAGACTCAGGTGGTAAAATGTTACATTGTATTGCATGAATTTGATGCGACATTCGTTCGCTCGGTACACCGCTTGTTTCTTATACCCTCTCGAAAGGTCGCGGTAAATGGGTATGGAGCCCTTCAACCTGAGGCGATTCACTCTCGGACGAAACGGGCAGCTTCTCGACTCCGATGGATTGCCGTCTGACGACAATTCGAGGTTTCTTCGAAACGCTCTGTCCTGTGGTCACATCAACGTCTTGCTTGGGTCGGGATTCTCAGCCGGCGTTGTCCCAACTCTCGAGGGCCGTGAATCTTGGTTTCGCACAGTGGAAGAGAAGAAGCTCGAGAGTTCCTCCAATAATGTTTGGGAATTCGCCTTGCGCCTCCTGAAGGCGGAGTACTTCCGCTCGGTCATGCTCCCGCTCGAAACGAAAGCCCCCACCACTGACCAAGCCAACGCACTTCGCTCTTTGCTCGGTCTTATTCGAGGCCGCGGAACCACAACGATTCCCAAACGCATCAACCTGTTTACGACCAACTATGACCCGCTCATCGAGAGGGCTCTTGATAGGTACTCAGCATCCTACAACGACGGTTTCGTTGGCAGGGAACACCCCAAGTTCGACTCCTCCGCTTACAGCAGGCTCCAATACGAGCAGTCGCTCTTCATGGAGTACAAGGCCCAGGTCGTTACCACGAACGTCATAAAGCCGCACGGCTCTCTGACATGGAGGAGAGACGGCGAGAGCGTAATGTACTCGAACCCCAGCGACACGCTCCAAGCGTGCCTCTCCGGGTGTGAGGACATAAGAACCTTGTCCGTCCTCGATGACATCAGAGGCCTCGTCATGAACGATTGCGATGACAGTTCGCTCGGCGATCTTGAGGGTCAAGCTTTACGGCTGAGCAAAGAGGAGAAGACACTCCTGACCCGCTTCGAAGAGCAGTATGACTCGACGCTGTGCATCGTTAACCCGACAAAGAAGAAGTTCAGGGAGACGGTGCTCGAGCACTACTACTACGACCTGCTCCGAATCTACGCCAACGAGCTCGATCGCAACAACGCTCTCCTTCTCGTTTTCGGCTTCTCTTTTGCCGACGAGCATATACGTGATCTCACTGTGAGAGCCGCAAGGTCGAACCCGAAGCTGCTCATCTTCGTCTCGTGCTACAAAGCCGATGATGCTGGTAGCTACGAGAACCTTTTCACGGATTGCGACAACGTTATCCTCTTCGTTCCCAAGGAAGGATTGAGGCTCGGATTGGATGTCTTTACGAGGGGGCTTTCGTGTCTTTCGGATTAGCAGATGACTGTCTCCTCGTCGGCGAGGTCTCCGAGGTTCACGGCGCACGCCTGAAGGTGCGTGTCTACGCTGATGCCAATGAGGCCCATACCTTCTTCCATGGTGAGGTGGTAAGAGGTGTTTCTGTCGGTGGCTACCTAAAGATTCCCTGTGGATACGACAGCGTCATCGGCATCATCGAGGGCGACTATCAGCAGGAGAGCCATGTCGTTCGTGAGACTGCTGACTCCAGGGTCGCTCCCGGGCAAACGATAGAGCGATTCGTCGATGTATCCGTCTTCGGCGTCATGTCCAAAGGTGGATTCGACAGGGGAATCTCAACGCTTCCGCTCGTCAAGTCGAAGGCATATCTCCTCACAGCTGAGGAACTTGGATCGATTAACTCGCCGATATTGCCTGACGAACCAATCTTCCGCGTTGGTGCCCTCGCAGGACACGACGGCACCTCTGTATATCTCCCCGCAAACGCGCTCTTCGCCAGCCACATCGGGGTCTTCGGTAACACCGGTTCGGGCAAGTCGAACACGCTATGCAAGATTTACAGCGACTGCTTCGAGAGAATCGATCACGGAGTCGGGCTAGACAACGTTAAGAGCAAGTTCGTATTCATCGACTTCAATGGTGAGTATATTGCCGACGGAATCCTGACTGATTCGAAGAGCGTGTTTGAGCTTAACACGCGGACAGCAGGGGATAAGGTTCCCGTCCCAGAGGATTTCTACTCTGACGTGGACATCTGGTCGATCCTCACTCGCGCAACGGACAAAACGCAGAAGCCCTTTCTCTCGCGCTGCATAAGCACCGCAAAACGAGTCAGAGCGAAGAAGCTTCCAGGCGCATACCTTAAGAAGATGCTCGAAAATCTTCTCGCTGGTTACTGTGGGAACGCCTCTTCGTTCGGAGAGCAGAGGTCAGACCTCGCACGACTGGTTGCATTTGCGATCCCTTCATCTACATATCAAGATGCGCTCGAAGACATCACCGCCGCACTCGACTGCTTGGAGACGCGCGACCGGGGCACGGTTATTCACAACACAAATAAAGGTGATGGTGACGGCTATCTGAATAGCCCTACAGACGTTCCTGTAGTCTTTGAAGACTGTCTCGCATTGCGACTAGATTTTGCAACGCTGGCGAACGATGTACCAAGGTTACTCGCCTTCCTTGCTTACTATCGTTATCTGGAACAGTGGCGTCGGGGAAGCATCACCCGAGAGCACATCTCCTCTTGGATTGGTCGTTACTCATCAGAGCTCCAAGAATCTAGAAGACTTTTCGAAGTTCGTAGGAACGGCATGATCGAAGAAATTAAAAGCCCGATCGTTGTCTTCTCACTGCTCAAGGTCAATCAGGATCAGAAGCGAGTAATCCCGCTCGTCATTGCGAAATACCTTTACGAGGAACAGAAAAAGCGAGGTCAGAACAACCTCGATTCGAGCGTTCACCTCGTCATCGACGAGGCCCACAACATCCTGTCCTACTCCTCACAACGCGAGAGCGAGAGCTGGAGGGACTATCGGCTGGAGACCTTCGAGGAGATTGTCAAGGAGGGCCGCAAGTTCGGCATGTACCTCACGGTGTGCAGCCAGCGACCCGCTGACATTTCGCCAACGATTCTCTCGCAGATGCATAACTACTTCATCCACAGGCTCGTGAACGACGAGGATCTAAAGGCTATTACGAAGTCGGTATCGTTCATCGATGGCGCGTCCATGAGCATGATTCCCGTGCTGCCGCAAGGATGCTGCATCGTGAGCGGAACAGCGGCAACGCACCCGGCACGAGTGCAGGTCGAAAGACTGGAGCGCAAGAAACAACCGAGGAGCTATGACCGGGCACTCGCCACAGTGTGGCATTTTTGCTACAACAAAATGTGAACTTCTCGCCCATTACGAAAAACTACCTTCAAACCCCGAGGTTTTTAGGCATGGAAAACATGCCGATGAACTGATGAAATTCGGCCATCGGCGGAATAGGTCAGACTGTAGTTCTAATGCAAGGCAACGATAGAACCCGGATATAGCATGAGTGCAGACAAATTCGGCATTACTCAGAGTAGGCGTAGTTGACCTTTACTTGATGCGGAGCTATACATAACCAGTTCCTCTACTAGTCGGTTGTTTTCCTCTGCATACATCTCTTTATCTTTGCTCTTATGACCGTGTTTGCAGTTTTCTGCAATAGCAATGTGTAATGGATTGTTTTTATCGAAAGATTCGATACTCAATTTTCCTAATACATGCGCAGAAATACTTGTTGGATTCATATAGCTATTTATGCATTCCGAGATAATTGATGAAGTAAGCACCCCACATAGATAGTATGCTTCCATTTCGTCATTCAATCCTACGTACATAATCTTCTCGTTAGGAAGAATTGTCGTGTTGCCAAGGTGTGGATCCAATGCATCTTCAACTACGGAGCAGATAAATTCTGTTGCGATATATCGCCAGCAGACTTTATATGGCGCAAAAGAATAATCTCCGATTCTGAGAATGGCATAGAAGGTGTTCTTCTGAACCTCCTTTTCCCATCCAGCAAAACCCCTCCTGGCGTCGAGGGCAGAGCGAAAACCCGTTAAGTAGTCAAGCGTCTTCGGATACATACTGCTCATCACCTCATAGGGCAATGGCTTCATTTTAGTAACGTTATTATGAGGGCAAAGGATGTACGAGTCATACTGATACGCCCATTTTCCAAGACCAGATCCTTTTAATAGAGGATACACGCAGCCCTTCTCAATCGTAGACTCCACCCGTGGAACAGAGCGTTTTGCTCGCTCGGTCTGGTTACGAATGGTTACCGATTCTTCATCTGATTGAATAATGTTCAGCCAATACACCGCATTTGCGCCACCAGTAAACACTCCCGTTCTGGCGACATAATCATTTTTACCTAAAATCTTGCTGTATAGACCGAGGCGTTCGGGCTTTCCGATTATCCAAATTGATCTAGGGTCTTCTGTTACGGGGCGAGCATAGAGTTCCTTCTTTAAGGACGGGGATGCACCGACTCCACGTTTTGCTCTTGTCCAGACATTGTACTTAACGGGGTATTCGGCTTGTTGACCTTTGCGGGCAATAAGCGTTACCGCACATGTGTTCGCGTTCGGAAATGCCCTGAACGAAGAGTAGTCATCTACAACAATCGGACAAAAGCAGAATCCTCGGTTCGATCTAAAGCTTCTAAAATGAACGCTGTTTTTCTCTGACTTAAACGTTGCCTGCCTCAGGACAAATCCAAGAATCCCCCCGTTCTCAAGAAACGCATCAATAGAAACATATGTGATAAGCGAAGAAATATCTTCTTTCGAGAAACTTTTATCTCGGCCCTTGGAATCAAACAGCCCATACTCTTTCCAAATGTGAGCCGAGGCGTTGCGGTAGTCTTCAGATAGATACTCCCAATTAACCCAAGGAGGATTGCCTATAACGCAGTCCACTTTGTTAATTTCATTCTTCGCTGTAAAGTAATCTGGCAAACAAGACATATAGCTTGCTAGCAATTTGTTGTCATCCTTGTACTCTGACTCGGCTTCACAAATCCCGAAGCTGATTACATCAGTACAGTAGATTGGAATATGGCTAACCAATTCAACATTCTCTGAAAATGTAAATAGGATAGACGTCTTTGCAGTCAGTACGGAAATAGGGTTGATATCAATTCCGCAAATTTGATCAAGGATATCATCTCCCGGAATGCCGGTGTCTCGCTTTGCCTGAATTGCTGCGAGAAGGAACGTGCCAGCTCCGCATGTGGGATCAAGCACTCTTGACGCAATGCCTTTATCGGATACTTCCAACACCTCATCCGTTATTTTTTGCGCTAGCCAATATGGCGTATTGAATTCTCCCAATGCGTGTCGCAGTTCATGCGGAACAATCGCTTCGTAAATTGAAACTAAAAATGAGCTAATCTCACTGGGAGAATAGGGTAGCTTGCGATCTGCAGTGCGGCATTCCTGTATTGCTCCGTAAATTGACCCCTGCACTTCTGCCGCAAGGCCAGTGAATTTAGAAATCCACTTATACCACTCGTGATTACCGTAATTGTCTAGCCCCTTGCCTTTGAAAAAGGATCCATCGAACACCTTCTGAAGATCGTGCTCATTCGCCTCATACAAAGAGGCAGCTGTAACGGTTGTTAGAAACAAAGAGTAGTATGTCTGAATTGAAAGAAACAGCAATTCAAGACAGGGCTCCTCACTGTTATCAATGCTATATCTGCTCAAAATGGAGGATGCGTCAAGTTTCCCGTTACTGGACAAATTTGATGTGCTGTCACCGTAAATATACCTAAATCCAAAGAGCCAGCCTGATATCAGCTCGCTATCTAGCCCTTCTTTGCTGAGCGTAGAGTACATAGAGGAGATGTGGTGGTTGGCCACATCGCCTCGTAGACACATCTCCATCAACCTATTCAAATCGATGTCTACCATCTTGTTCCTATCGTTGGAAAGCTATGTATCCTCTTCCAGCACGATAGCATGTAAGTTCGCTCAACTCGTCTTCACGAAGAAGTTTAAGACCGCTCGGCTCCAAATACTCAGAGAAGAACTGATCAACGAAGTCCTCATCGAAGTAGTCTTCATCTAAAGAAACTCCGACAAAATCAGAGACTAAATTGTACTTCGCTAAATAGATTGGAATTTTGAAAAGGGTGTTGATTTGAAAGAAGCCGTCAAAAGCTTCGAGCATCTTCGCAATGGTACCGTTCTGGTTCTCACAAAATCCTACCCCATCAACCGAGCCCAGCAACTTGACGTTGGAGCCGTAACGCCGGTTTCTATCATCCAGCTTCTTCTTAATCTCTACGGTTTCATTGGACTTATTTACTCCGTATTGACCTGGATCTGAAGAATGAATTAGGGATTGAACAAGTATCGCTGGCTGCGAAGCCTCATCAAGGACAACAAGATCAAAGCTATGGGAGTCCGATAGCCCATTTTCATGCTGTGTTAGTTTCATAGTTTCGATATCGATATTTGGATCGTAGCTGGCCATGGGATCTACATATTTATTCTCTGGCAACATCTTTACTCCGCAAAGGTGGAACACCCTTGCAAAAGCCATCTCTGCGCCGTGGCCTCTATACTTTGCGTCTGCCTGCTGTGATTCTTTCGTATCAATCAGGTTCGATATGATTTGACGATATTGTCCCGACGTCAAAGTGGAAAATGCATCCAACGTTTCAAAGAGACCTCTCGCCTTAAAATAGGAGAGAACCAGAGCAACCGCCGCTTCCCTAGTTCTATCGTTTTGAATAAGACGAATGAAATACTTAGTATCGTGTTTTTTGAGAAAACCACGTCTTTCGGCAAGTGATGACTTGCTTCCCAGCATATTGGCCTCGTAGGTCATATCGAGATAAAAACGCTTGTCGGATACTCCGACAAGTTTCCTAAGTTCCCCGATGATAGCCGGATTGGATTCGATTTCACCCTTTACATAGTCTTCTCGCTTTTCAGCCGGCTGAGAAGAATATCTCTCTCCAAATCCGATGAGGTATTGAGAGCTCAACGCGCCCTTTGCGCCCTTTCCTTCATAAATTGGAAGATTGTACTGGGGAGATACGCAATACCAGTATTCATACAGCTTATCCACGTTTTGCCTTCCTTTGTAATCAGCCAAATTAATGGCAGTCTTAATCCTTAAGCATCAAACGCATCATTATTGGCAGACTTCTCCAGTTAGTGCACATTTTGCCACTAATTAAGCGTCAATCTTGCTTTGAATAACTAGGTTGCCATTTGTTGAACACTTGAAGGCATCGTCCTTTAATTCGAACAGCCACAATTTAATTCTGCTTCTGCTACGTGGCCTCCGATTTGTGACGACCTCCCAAACTTCTTATCAAGTAATTCATGCGAGCCGTTTTTTGTCCGCTCAAGAAGAAAGGCGGGCCTTTCATGGACGGCGAAAATAATGACACGGTCACGCAGGCGCGGGTCGAGGGTCAGCAGGCAGCGGCGAGCGACCAGGCGGCGCAGGCGCAGGCGATGGCGGCTCGGGTAGACCGGGGCGGCTCCGGCGGCGAGGGCGGCGACGCGCTCTCCCGGGCGCGCGCGGACTAGGAGGCGGCGCTCAAGGAGCGCGACGAAAGAATCGCAGCGCTCGAGGGTGAGATCGCGGAGGCGGCCAAGACCGCCGAAAGCGCGGAGGCGCTCCGCAAGGAGATGGACGAGCTGCGCCGGAGGGGCGACGAGGACGCGCGGCTCGTGTGGGGGCGCTGGGACGCGGCGTGCGAGGCCAAGGTGCACCGGTTCGGGCGCGTGGTGTTCCCCGACTGCGAGGACGCCTCCGAGCTGAAGGCGCTGACCGAGGCGGCGCTCGCGGCTGCGTGCGTGCCGAAGGTCTGCTACGAGGTGGACGTCGCGGCCGTTGACGGGGGCGGGGGCGTGCGGCTGGGCGACAACGTGGCGGTGATCGACTCGTCGCGCTCGCCGGAGTGGCATCTGCGCGCACGCTGCGTGCGGCGCGTGCGCGAGCTCGGCGTGGGCGCGCCCTCCGTGCGGCTCACGCTGGGCACGGTCGAGCGCACGACGTGGGCGGCCTCCGCCGACGTGGCGGCGCGCATGACAGCGGTCGAGGAGACGGCGGCGACGGCGTCCGACACGGTCGCCTCTTACGAGGATCTTGGCAGCGAGGAGTTCTGACATGGCTGAGACGAGCACGTTCGCGCTCGCGGGCGACAGCCTGAGCGCGGTGACGTGGGACGAGTGCGACGCGCCGCTGGGCGGGTGCTTCACTGCCTCGCCGGTCGATGCGGAGGGGCGCGGGCTCGCGCTCACGGTCACGCGCGGCGGCGAGGCGGTGGATCTGAGCGACGCCACGGTGTACCTGCTGTGGCGGCACCGGGAGCGGCGCGTGCGCGGATGCGAGCCCTTCGAGGCGGTGGACGCCTCGGCGGGATCCTTCCGCGTGTTCTGGCCCGCCGCGATGGCGTTCACCGAGGGCGCGGTGGACGCACAGGTGATGGTGACGAGCGACGGGGAGGCGATATCCACGCTCCCCTTCGTCGTGCGCGTGACGCAGGCGCTCGCGGGCGCGGGCGAAGGGGGCGACGGGTACTCGCTGTTCCTGGAGGCGATCGAGAAGTTCGAGGGCGCGAACGCCCTCATCTCCGATGCGGTGGCGAAAGCGCAGCAGGCGGCGAGCGTTGCCGCCGAGGCGCTGGAGGACGCGCAAGGAGCCTCCGGGGCGATCACCGCTGCGAACGCAGCCGCGAGCGCGGCGACCCAGGCAAAAGAAGATCTCCTGACAGCCGCCGCGCGCGGGGACTTCGACGGAGTGCCGGGCGCCCCAGGCGCCCCGGGCGCGCCGGGTGTCGACGGCGAGGGCAGAGCGCCGGGCGCGGACGGGCAGGACGGCGCCGACGGCGTGAGCCCGACCGCCAAGGTGGAGCAGACCGAGGCGGGCGCGGTCGTCACCGTGACCGACGCCACGGGCACCACCACGGCGACCCTCACGCACGGCCCCAAGGGCGACAAGGGGGACGACGGCGAGAAGGGTGACAAGGGCGACCCGTTCACCTACGCCGACTTCTCCGCTGAGCAGCTGGAGGCGCTGCGCGGCCCCCAGGGCATCCAAGGTTTGCCCGGCATCGGTGGCGAGGATGGCATCGATGGGCAGGACGGCGCACCCGGTGCCGACGGCCAGGACGGCGCGGACGCCGAGACCACCGGCGCGACCGCCACGGTGGACTCGTCCACGGGCACGCCGTCGGTGACCGTGACGCTCGACGGCACGCCGGGGGCGCGCACGTTCGCGTTCGCCTTCTCCGGCCTCAAGGGAGAGACCGGCGAGCAGGGGCCGCAGGGCGCGCCCGGGCAGGACGGCGAGGACGGCGCACCGGGCGCGACGCCCGATCTCTCGGCCTACGCGACGAAGCAGTACGTCGACCAGGCGATTGCCGCCCTGGACGACCTGAGCGGGGTGGAGTTCTGATGGGCGTGGGGACGATCCAGAGGAGCGTGCTCGCCGACATCGCCAACGCGATTCGCGTCCAGAACGGCGGGACGGGCACCTACCTGCCCTCCGAGATGGCGGCGGCGGTGCTCGCGCTCGACGGCACCAGGGCGGGGACGCCGTTCCAGGCGGTCGCCGGGACGGGCACGGGGGTGATCTCGGATGCCGTCTTCGACGGCATCGCCGACGCGATCCGCGCGCAGAACGGGCTCGCCGAGACGTACACGCCGGGCGAGATGGCGCCGGCGATCCTGGCGCTCGCTTGGGACGTGGGCTTGAAGATGCGCGCGATCCTGCTTTCGGACGGCACGCTCGAGTTCAACTACCGCGACGGGCGCTCCTCCGACGTCCCCGGCGCGGTGATCCTGGACGCCTGGGAGGTGGACCCCGCGGGCTACTCGTCGGCCGGCGCCCGCCCCTGGGACGACGCCAAGCTCTCCGTGACGCGCGCCGTGTTCGACGGCGACTTCTCCGAAGGCGGGCTCGCGAACGCGAGCTACCTCTTCCACGGGTTCGAGAACCTCGTGGAGGTGGAGGGCTTCGAGGAGCTCTCCGGCGCGACCAGCATGAACCAGATGTTCGTGAGCTGCCCCTCGCTCGAGACGATCTGGGCGGACGGGTTCACCTCGTCCGCCACGAGCGGGTCGCTCATGTTCAGCGGGTGCAGCAGGCTCGTCGGGGGCCGGGGCTACGTGCCGGGGCAGATGGACAACCACGCGGAGCTCAACTACGGCGAGGACGGCGTGCTGACCGACCCCGCGAGCGACCGGCGCACGTGGTTCCGCTGCTTCCTCTACGCCGACGGAGAGCTCGTGCTGACGGCGGCAACCGAGCCAGAGGCGGGACGGGAGCTCGTGTCGTCGGGACGCCTGTGCGCGAACGCCCGGTACAACTCGGTGGGCTACCAGCCCTGGTACGACCACCGGCACGACGTGGAGGCGGTGGAGATCGCAGCCGACATGGCTCCTACGACCACGTGAACCCGAACTACTGGTTTTACGGGCACGGGGAGATCGCCAGCGTGACGGGGATGGGGAACCTCAGCGGCGTGCGCGAGATGCAGCACACCTTCAACAGCTGCGTGGGGCTCACCGAGATCGACCTGTCCGGGCTCGACCCGTCCTCGCTCGAGGACCTCGCCTACACCTTCGGCGGGTGCGGGTCGCTCGTGACGATCTGGACGGACGCCGACTGGGCGCTGCCGTCCTCCGGCGTCTCCGGCTTCCAGACGTTCTACCAGTGCGCCTCGCTCGTGGGAGGGGCGGGCACGACCTACGCGAGCTCGCGCGCGGGCTACCAGTACATGAGGATCGACGGCGTGGGCGGTGCCTGCGCCGCATGTGCCGGAGGGGTGGACGCGCCGCCGGATAGCCCTCGGGACGAACCCGCCATGCGGGCGGCGCGAGAGACGGGACATTGCCGCGATTATGTGCCGAGACTTACTCTGAAAAACGACAGCACTTATCCCGTATAGCTCCTGTTTACCAGCTTGCCGCCCACATACGCAAGTTCATGAGCACTCTCCGAGATATATTTTGCTACGGAGTGCCACTCTCTTTTGAACTTGAAGAACAACTCGCCGTCTATTCTTTTGATCGGGCAAGTGTATGTTCCTGTTCCTGCTGCGATCCGACACCATTCGCAGGCTTTGTTGACCATCATCACTATCATGCTTCCTCGCTCTCCCCTCCTGTATCCTCTTCTCCTTCTTCTGGCTCGGGTGCATCCTCTTCTTGCTCAACCGCCGGCTCCTCGACAGTCGTTCTCTCTGCCTGCATTTCGTAGGCGTGTATCCCGTTTACGAGTTCCGCTTTCGCCTCATTTGCCAGGGCCTTCTTCTTGCTGTACTGCCCGTAGATTAAGGCTGCTCCTGCGAAGAGGGACCCGGCCACAAGGGCGCCTATTCCCGCCCCCTCAATCCTTCCTTGTCCGCGCGCGTTCTTCTCAAGCGTGCTTAGCAGGAGGTCGGGCCCACCCGCCTCCTTGGCCATGTGCGAAAGATCTGCGTAATCCCAAGACATGCATGCTCCTTTCTCAGTTCTCAAGCTCCTCAATCTCTTTGCGGCGCTCTTCAGTCAGCTCAAGAGTTTCAATGAAACCGCTCATTGCCTCTGCTATGTAAGTCTCAGCAACATGGAGCCGTTCGAGCGACCGCTCATCCATCCGTGCCAGCATGCTCGGCGGCGTCATCCCACCTTCTTTGTAGAACTTGCCGAGTATGTAGAACGTGACATAGGGGTCGTCCTCGTTTGCGTTCTCAGCCGCGGAGTACGCAGCGGCCACGGCGGCGTTCGCCTCTTCTGACCTTGCGGGGATTCCCCGCGCCTCTAGGTCTAATAGCGCAATGAGCATTTGATTTACGATGTAAGCGAACGGCCCGAACTCCTTCGATTCCTCGATTATCTGGGCCATTCTCTCGTCCAGCTCGGTCACGCCGGCATCAGCCATGCGGCTGTTCGCGCTCTCCACCCACTTGAAGTAGTTGACAAGCTCCCTCTCCCCCTCGTCCCCTTCATCCGCCAAGATCCAGGCGTACTCGGGATGACGAAGCAGGGCGTGCATGGCCTCTCCCGTATTCGGGCCGGACCCATTCCCGATGAGCTTCCTCACTTCCTTGGCGAGGAACAGGCGCTCCCTGCCCTTGCGCAGCTGCGTCTCGAGCTCTGAGATTCTGCAATCGAGAGACTCCCGCACATCGAACCCTGGCCCAGCAAGCGCTTCCCTGACCTCCTTTGTTGTGTATCCAAGGTCCTTAAACAGCTTGATGAGAAAGAGGGTAGTGAGGTCATCCTCTGAGAAGAGCATGTATCCAGCCTCGCTCCTTTCCGGCGAGATCAGGCCCCACTCCACATAACGCTGCAGAGTCCTCTTTTTTATCCCGGTCAGCTTGCTGACCTCTCCAGTTTTTATCATCTCCTTCACCTCCATCTTGAGCATAAACTGCGACGTAGTGTCGCAGTCAAGCGACTTTTTCGAAATCGTCCAAATATATCTTTGTGAACTCCTTTGTGAAGCGACGGAAGGCTACGCTTCGCAACATATCCGCAGATAGACATGCTCGTTTGTGACCGCGTCGGACACTTCTCCCAGAGGGCGGGGCGTTCCCGCTCGAGGGAGGAGGCGCGCATGGAGTCGGTCGTCGCGGCGCTCGTGACGGGGGTGCTCACCCTCGCCGGGGTGCTCGTGTCCAACTCACGCAGCCGCGCGGTCATGGAGGTCAAGATCGACAACCTGACGCGGCAGGTCGAGAGGCACAACTGCCTCGTCGAGCGCACCTACGCCCTGGAGCAGGACGTCGCCGTCGTGAAGGCGGAGATCGAGAACATGCGGAAGGGGCAATGATGGAGGCTTTCCTGACATCCAACGAGTGGCCGTGGCGCCTGGCGCGGACCATCGTGCAGGGCGTGCTCGGCGTGGTCGTGGCCAACGTGGACATGCTCGTGGGCTGCGCCGTGCTGGCGCCGGAGTGGCGCGCGGTCGTGGTGGCGCTCGTGATGGCCGTGCTGTCGCCGGTGATGGCGGAGCTCGGCGCGGCGCTGCCGTCGGGCGGTGGTTCCGATGAATGACGGGCGCGAATACGCGAGCGAGGAGGAGCGCTGGGAGGCGCTGCGCGGTGAGGGCGTCGAGGCTGCCGCGCCGGACGGCTGGGAGCCCGACGAGGGTGAGGACGGCGGCTTCGAGGAGGTCGCCGATGGCGTATAGCATCCTCTTCAAGCAGTGCGGGAGCGACCACATGACGCGCGGGCGCTCGCGCGCGATCGACCGCATCGTGGCGCACTTCACGGCGACGCTCGCCTCCGCGCGCAACAACGCGACGTACTTCGCGAGGAACGAGGGCCAGGGCGCGAGCGCGTACTACTTCGTCGACGACATCACGCCGGAGATCTATCAGAGCGTGGCCGAGGGCGACACCGCCTGGCACGCCGGAGACTGGCAGATGAACTGCCGCGCGGTCGGCATCGAGGTCGTCTCGGCAGGCGAGGACTTCAGCGCGACCGAGGTCGAGAAGCTGGGCTGGCTCGTGAGGAAGCTCATGGCCAAGTACGGCATCGGCGCTTCCGGGGTCATCCGCCACTACGACGTGACGGGCAAGCTCTGCCCCGCGCCCTACGTGGCGGCGTCCAAGTGGGCGGCGCTGAAGGCGGCGATCACGGGCGGCGTTGTTTCTGAAGGCACGACCCCGGCCGCGCCCAGCGGCACGGTCGCGGAGCTCGCGCGGCGCGTCATCGCCGGGGAGTTCGGAAACGGGGCGGCGCGCAAGGCGGCGCTGGGCGACCGCTACGCGGAGGTCCAGGCGCGCGTGAACGAGATCCTGTCGTGACGCGCGAGGACGCCCGCTGGGGCGCGGCCACGGCGCTCGCCGTTCTGCTGTGCCTGGGCGCGCTGCCCTCGTGCCGCTGCCCTGGCTCGTGGGCAGGCTAGATCCGTAGCGTTCCGTCGCTTCACGAAGGTCTACACAAGGAGAGGCCCTCGTCCCTGGGATGGGACGAGGGCCTCCGTCGCTAGCGCCTCCGGCGCGAGCCGTCGCTGAGCGTCGGGAAGTCGCGGTGCCTGGGGCCGTCCACGAGCACCTCGTACCACCACTCGCGGCTTCGCGGCCCGTCCGCCGCGAGGTCGTCGATCAGGCGGGTCTGGGTGACCTCGTCGAGTTCCGCGAACTCGTCGCGCATCGCGTTCTCGATGGCGGAGGAGCTCGCGATCATGTCGTGTAGGATCTGCTTCTTCTCCTCGATGGTGAAGCTCTCGGGCGAGATGTCCATGAGCTCTGCCATGAAGTAGGCGTGGTCCTCGGCGTCCTCGAGTGCCTTCCAGTCGGTCATGTCTGTGCTCCATTTCTCTCATGTAGTGAGTTTTCCCCTTATCTGGGGTGGTACGAATTGCGGTACGAATAAACCCGCTCGGAGCGTTTCACGCCGTTGCGAAGTGTTATTCGGACTTCAATACGACACCTATAACTACCTGCGAGAATGTTGCATTCTGTTACCCGCTGTTCCGAACTGGGGTGCGTCTCCTATATTAGCTCGCAGCTAAGGTTGCGGTAAACGGCCAATGCTCACAGCAATAACCGGAAGCAACAACAAGCCGCATCCACACCCACCGGGACTATAAACGGCAGACTGTCGGCGTCGCCCCATCGTCACTCCAACCTCAACATCTTTGAACACTACAATGCGATAGCCTGCTGAACAGGAACGATCTTATCCAGTTCCGGCTCGATGCGCCTCTTTTCCGCCTCGAGGTCAACCGCTATCTGGGCGCGCAGCCAATAACCATCCGTTAGGCCAAAGTAGCGGCAAAGGCGAAGATCGGTGTCAGCCGTAACACGACGCCTCCCCAAAATAATCTGCCCAATACGCTGTGCCGGAATCCCGGTCTCCTTAGCAAGACGATATTGAGAAATGCCCATAGGAACAAGAAATTCCTCTTTGAGAAGTTCACCAGGAGTCACCGGTGACAGCAAATCGGGCGCGGTCTCATCACTTGTGATAATCGACGATTTCGACATTCCAAGCCATCCCCTGTCTCCACTCAAAGCAGACCCGATAGCGCTCATTAACACGGATACTATATTGGCCGGCGCGATCGCCCTTCAACGCTTCAAGACGATTGCCCGGAGGAACGCGAAGGTCATCAAGTGAAGCACAAACCTGCAGTTGACGAATCTTCCTCAATGCGACCCGCTCAAAGGGCACGAACCTCCTGACCCGCACACCCATTGCAAAACGTTCGGTATCCTCATCTTTGTACGATGCAATCATAGTATCGCCTTACGTTAATAACGTCAAACGTTTCTACAGACATACATCTCTATTATACCGTACATTTGTTCGTATTTTCTAGAACATGCGCCCGCGCCGATTAACCAAGCAAAAGCAATCGTTTGTAGACATCGAGGCCCTTGAGCAAAATTTCCTCGTCAAAGAGCATGGTATCGGTGTGAAGGGCGCTCGTGGCATAGGCGGGACAGCCATCCGAATCGCTCGGGTTTTCTTGACCCTCCGGCACGCCCGTGCCCAGCAAGAAGAACACGCCCGGCAGATGGCGCTGATAGAACGCAAAGTCCTCGGCAATTAACAGCGGCTCCTCCACAAGCTGCAGGCCGGGCAAGGCAGGCGCGACGCTGGCAAACAACTCGGGGTCGTTGTCGACCGGCGGATAGCCCTCGGCAAAGTCGAGATCGTACGTGCAGCCCGTTGCGACACAGGCATCGTCCAGCACGCGGCGCACGCCTTCGCGCGCCCGGTCGAACATGCCGTCCGTAAACACACGCAGGCTTCCGGCCACATGGGCCTCCCCCGCCACCGCGTTGCAAACCGTACCGGCCTGCAGCAGACCAAACTTGCCGATACAGGGCTCGTCGGTGCCCAGCTCGTCCATCAGCTCGCGCTCGGCAACCAAAAACTTCGCTGCCGCCAACGCGGCATCGTGCGACTCCTCGACCGGCACGCCATAGGTCTTAGCAATATGGATGCTCGTGCCGTGAATATAGATATGCGTCTCGCTCGAACGCGCCAACAGCGGACCGGAACAGCTCGCCAACGTGCCGGCAGGCAGATCGGGCCACACATGGAAGCCAAAAATGCGGTCGACCCCATAGCACTCGAACACGCCGCTCTCGCATACCGTCTTGGCACCACCGGTCGTTTCCTCGGCCGGCTGGAACACAAAGAGCACGTTGCGCCTCATGGCGCCCGGCTGCTCGCGAATCGTACGGTCGACATACGTCGCGGCGGCAAGTGCCATGGCCATGTGACCGTCATGTCCGCAAGCGTGCATCTTGCCGGGATGGGTCGAGGCAAAGGCCGCCCCTGTCGCCTCTTCAATGGGCAGCGCATCCATATCGGCGCGAATCGCCGTGGCATGCGCGGCATCAACGCCGGCGTCGAAGAAAGCGCAGACGCAGCTGGGGCACGGATGGGTCACTTCGCAGGTGAGCGGTGCCAGCACGCCCTCGATATAGGCAATGGTTAGCGGAAGATCGAAATCGAGCTCCGGAATGCGATGGAGATCGCGCCGATAGCGACGGAGTTCTTGGAGCTCGGTCATAGAGGATCCCTTCGTGAGGCACATTTGTTGCAACTTATTGTGATACAGGATTGTGGCGCACATGTTTCCAGCATATCCCTGCATTTTTTAAACGTTATATACGAATACTCTTGTTTGGTAAAGTGCAACGTGATAGGGTCTTTACCACTTGATAGAGGCGCGGGCACGAAGAGCCGCGGGTGAGCCGGCAGGCTTTGACCCCGCGGGGAGGCGAAACCCGCCGAACTGGGTTTTTCGGGCACGAACAACCTGGTGGGCCTGTGGGAAACACCCACAGGACTGTCTGCAGCAATGCGGGAGCGCTATCCGGACATTGGGTCCACGCTATGCGGATTCGATGCGCAGATGGCGCCGTCTGGATAGCGAGGTTTACGGGACATGGCATTGACCCCCAACGAGGCATATGCGGCCAAGCAGCCGTTTGTGGACAAGGAGACGCTCGAGCATATCGTCGAGCAGTTCCCCACGCCGTTTCATCTATACGACGAGGCGGGCATCCGCCGCAACATGCAAGAGGTGCGCGACGCCTTTGCGTGGAACCCGGGCTTTAAGGAATACTTTGCCGTCAAGGCCAACCCCAACCCGGCACTCATCTCCATTCTCAACGAATACGGCTGCGGCTGCGATTGCTCGAGCTATACCGAGCTCATGATCGCCCGCTCGCTGGGTATCACGGGACACGACATCATGTTCTCGTCCAACGACACGCCGGCTGCGGACTTTGAGCTCGCCGACAAGCTGGGTGCCATCGTCAACTTTGACGACATCAGCCACATCGAGTTCTTTGAGCGTGTTGCGGGGCCCATCCCCAAGACGGTCAGCTGCCGCTTTAATCCGGGCGGCCTGTTCCAGCTCTCCAACGGCATCATGGACAACCCCGGCGACTCCAAATACGGCATGACCACCGAGCAACTCTTCGAGGCCTTCCGTATGCTCAAGACCAAGGGTGCCGAGGACTTTGGTATCCACGCCTTCCTTGCCAGCAACACCGTCACCAACGACTACTACCCCAAGCTCGCGCGCATCCTCTTTGAGCTTGCCGTGCGCCTGGAGCGCGAGACCGGCGCACACGTCGCCTTCATCAATCTATCCGGCGGCGTCGGCATCCCCTACCTGCCCGAGCAGCAGGCCAACGACATTCACGCCATCGGCGAGGGAGTGCACGCGGCATACGACGAGATCCTGGTCCCCGCAGGCATGGGCGATGTGGCAATCTACACCGAGATGGGCCGCTTTATGATGGGCCCCTACGGCTGCCTGGTCACCAAGGCCATCCACGAGAAGCAGATCTACAAGGACTATATCGGTGTCGATGCAAGCGCCGTCGATTTGATCCGCCCCGCCATGTATGGTGCCTACCACCACATTACGGTGATGGGTCAGCCGGGCGGCGCCGACAAGGGCACAGCGCCCGTCACGAACACCTATGACATCACGGGCAATCTGTGCGAGAACAACGACAAGTTCGCCATCGATCGCGAGCTACCGCATATCGACATGGGCGACCTGCTTGTAATCCACGATACCGGTGCGCATGGCTACTCCATGGGCTACAACTACAACGGACGGCTGCGCTCCGCCGAGGTCCTGCTGCGCCCCGATGGCGCGGCCGACCTCATCCGCCGCGCCGAGCGCCCGGGCGATTACTTTGCCACGCTCGACGTGCTGCCGTGCGGCCGAGAACTGTTGGCCAAGTCGCGCGCCGAAAGTGCCCGCCGCCGCGCCCAAGACGAGCGCCTGGCAGTCGCCGCCCAATGGAACAAGCGCATCCAGATCGCCGAAGCGAAGGAGAAGAACATGGACATCCGCAATCTCGAGGGCTCAATCGTCGCCCTGGTTACGCCGTTTAAAAAGGACGGCAGTGTCGACTTTGATGCGCTCGAGCGCCTTATCGATTTCCACCTGCAAAATGGCACCGATGCCATCCTCGCCCTGGGCACCACCGGCGAGAGTGCCACGATGACCGACGACGAGGACAACTCCGTTGTCGCCGCGGTGGTCAAGCAAGTTGCAGGACGCGTCCCCGTCATCGCCGGCTCGGGCTCCAACTCCACGCAGACCATGCTCACCAAGTCGCTCACTTACCAGGGCTTGGGAGCCGACGGTCTACTGCTCATTACCCCCTACTACAACAAATCCAACGAAGAGGGTATCTACCAGCACTTTAAGACCGTCGCCGATGCCGTAGACATCCCCTGCATCCTGTACAACATCCCCGGCCGTTGTGGCTGCGGCATCAGCGAGCGCAACGTGGAGCGCTTGGCCGCGCACCCCAACATCATGGGTATTAAGGAAGCCTCGGGCAACGTCGCCTACGCTGCCAAGATCGCCCACCTGCTGTCCGACGACTTCCGCATGTACTCGGGCGAGGACGCGCTCACCGTGCCGCTCATGAGTCTGGGTGCTTCGGGCACCATCAGCGTGTGGGCCGACGTGCAGCCGCAGCTCGTACATGACATGTGCCGCGCCTATCTGGACGGTGACGTGGCACGTGCCCGCGATATCCAGATTGCCGGCCAGCCGCTCATCAATGCCCTCTTTAGCGAGGTCAACCCCATCCCCGTCAAGGAAGCGCTCGCCCAGATGGGTATGATCGAGGCAAACTACCGCATGCCGCTGTGCCCCATGGCAGACGATACGCGCTCCGCACTTACCGATGCTCTGAAGGGAGCTGGTCTACTTGATTAAGACCGTCATTATGGGAACGGGCCGCATGGGCTCGCTCATCCGCACTACCGCCGAGGGTATTGTCGACGCTGACGGAGAGCCCGTTTTTGACATCGTCGCCCAGATCGGCTTCGACTTGTCCGAGCTCGAGAACGCTCCGGCAGCCGACGTCATCATCGACTTCTCGAACGTTGCGACCTTCGACGCCGTCGTCGCCTATGTCGAGCGCACGGGCGCGGCGTTGGTCTCGGGCACCACAGGCTATACGCCCGAGCAGATGGATCGCCTGCGCGAGCTGGGTCAGAGCGCCTGCGTCATGCACTCCGGCAATTACTCCATCGGTATCGCAGCCCTGCGTCATCTGGTGGCACAGGCCACGCGAGAGCTGCCCGTCTTTGACTGCGAAATCGTCGAGACGCACCACAACCAAAAGGTCGACGCCCCCAGCGGCACTGCCAAGTTGCTGCTCGACGCCGTCGTCGAAGCCGAGCCCGAGGCAGGCTACCACCCCGTCTATGGCCGCGAGGGCATGTGCGGAGCGCGCGACCCCAAGGAGATCGGCGTGCACTCGCTGCGCGGTGGCACTGTCGCCGGCGTGCACGAAGTGAGTTTCTTTGGCCAGGACGAGGAGGTCACGCTCACGCATCGCGCCACGAGTCGTCAGATCTTTGTCAACGGCGCCTTGGCAGCCGCGCAGAAGCTCGTCACCCGCGAGCCCGGCTTCTATACGTTCGACCAGGTCATGTTTGCCTAACCAGGTATCAACCGGATCCACCCAAAGGAGAGACCGCAAATGAGCAACGCAGCCGAAATGGATGCACAGGAGATTATCAACTATATCGCCACCGCGCCCAAGAAGACGCCCGTCAAGCTGTACGTGCGCGAAAAGCCGGGCAAGAAGGTCCAGTGGGGCAATGCGCATGTCTACGGCGGCCGCCGTGGCAAGACCGTCTTTGGTGACTGGGATGAGCTCAAGGCAATCCTCGACGCCAACGTCGATTCCATCGATTACTACGACGTGGAGAACGACTGCCGCAACTCCGCCGTGCCCATGCTCGACCTCAAGGGCATCAACGCCCGCATCGAGCCGGGCGCAATCATCCGCGACCGCGTCGAGATCGGCGACCGTGCCGTCATCATGATGGGCGCCATCATCAACATCGGCTCCGTCATTGGCGAAGGCTCCATGATCGATATGGGCGCCGTGCTGGGCGGTCGCGCCACCGTGGGCAAGAACTGCCACATCGGCGCCGGCACCGTGCTGGCAGGCGTCGTGGAGCCTGCCAGCGCCACCCCCGTCATCATCGAGGACGACGTTATGATCGGCGCCAATGCTGTGGTCCTGGAAGGCGTGCGCGTGGGCAAGGGTGCTGTCGTTGCCGCCGGCGCCGTGTGCGTCGAGGACGTCCCCGCCGGCGCCGTGGTCGCCGGTGTCCCTGCCCGCGTTATCAAGATGCGCGACGAGAAGACCGACAGCAAGACCGGTCTCGAGGAAGGCCTGCGCCAGCTCTAATAGTTACGCGGTTTTACCAAACCGCGTAACGGCTCGACGCTCCAAACGACCCAGAGCGGCAATCTGACGTTCAATCGTCGGGCATGACCAGAAGGTCAATGCCCTCCTCTTTCACGTCACCTTGCTCGCTCTGGGTCGTTTTCGCTGACTTATGCTCAACCTGCAACGTGATTAAGCCCCAAGTAAAAAGGCCGAAACCCCATCCAGGGCTTCGGCCTTTGCTTTCCCGCTGTAGGCGCAACGCAACTTATCGGTTCTCGATGCTGCCGATGTTTTTGAGCTCGATGGAGATGAGGCCGTTGGGCTCGTTGACAAACTCGATGTACTCGGAGTTCGAACCCATCTCGGCCGGGAAGCTGATCTCGATGCCCGTGTCGGTACGAATCTTGTGATTGCGTACGGCCGCGCGCTCGACTTGCTTGCGCTCCACGGGCACGCGCTCGGGCACCTTCTCCTCGGTCAGCGCCGCACGCACGCTCTCCTTGATGACCGGCTCGTCCTCAAAGACCTCATCGACGATATCCCAAGGCGGCAGCTCCTCGTCGTCTTCAACCTTCTCGGCAACGGCGGCTTTAACCTTGGCGAGCGCTACGGCCGTGTTGGCGCCGTGCTCCTCGGCGACCTCCTCGACCACGCGCGTCACCGTGTCGATGACCTCCTTACCCGAAACCCCCGTGTCGCACTGCAGCAGGCCGTCGGGAATGAGCATGCGGTCCTCGCCGGCAATCTTGCGCTTCTTATCCACGTAGCCGATCTCCATGGTGCTTGCACGCACGATGGCATAGCTCGGCACCTTTTGCGAGGGGTTTGGCAAAATGGCGTAGTGGCGCGCGATGTCGTTACGAACCTCGCCCTCTTCGCGACCCACTTCGTGCATGTATGCCTGCTTGGAGCCCAGCAGCATCACGGCAAACCAGCGGGCATCTTCATCATCGTCAAAGTCCGCCACAAGCACGTCAGTGGACTCGGCTTTCTCGGCCTTGGTGAGTTCGGAAGAGATGAACTCCGCAATCTGCTGAGACAAGTCCACGAACTCACGCTCACCAAAGAAATAGCCCTTGAGCTCGCCGCCAAACGCAGAGTTCTCCGCAAACGTGGCGCGCTTATTGTCGGCCGAGGTACGTGCGCGGCGCAGATGCGTGGTCACAAAGCTGCGCACGGTACGGCTTTCGATATCCAGCTCGCGCTGGCTCATGACATTGACGGCAGAGTCAAAGTCCAGGATATGCAGAATCGCGTGATTGATTTTCATATACGGCATTCCGTTCTAGATCGCTTTTGGCACGAACCAGTATAGCGGTCGAGTCCACCCCAGGCGCATCGAAGATTGGTGCAAACAAACCTGTCCCCTTTGCATCAAAAAGGCGCCCGGGCCGTGTGGGCCCGGACGCCTTCATTGTAGCTTTTCGCTCTAGCGAGCTTGATTTAGCAGGAAAAGTCGACGCTGTCGATGATGTCCTTGAGGGCCTTTGCGGAGGCGGTGAGCTCATGCTGCTCGTCATCGTTCAGCGGCACGGGAACGCGGCAGACAACGCCGTCGCGACCAACGACCGTCGGCATGGAGATGGCCAGATCGGACAGGCCGTACTCGCCCACCATAAGCGAGGAGACGGGCAGAACAGTCTGCTCGTCACGCATGACGGCAGTGCAGATGCGCTTTACTGCCATAGCGACACCGTAGTAGGTGGCGTGCTTCTTCTCGATGATGGTGTAGGCAGAGTTCTTGACGTCCTCGGCAATGCGCTTCTCGGCAGACTCATGCTCCAGATGGCCGTGAAGCTCGCAGAAGGTGTTCAGCGGCACGCCGGCAACCTGAGCGCTGGACCAGGCGACAAACTCGGAGTCACCATGCTCGCCCATGACGTAGGCCTGAACGTCGCGCGGGTCAACCTCGACGTGAGCGCCGAGCATCTGCTGTAGACGGCCGGTGTCGAGCACGGTGCCGGAGCCGATGACATGGCCCTCGGGCAGACCGGACATCTTGATGGCGGCGTAGGTCAGAACGTCGACCGGGTTGGAGACGATGAGCAGAATGCCGTCGAAGCCAGACTTCTTAATCTCGGGAATAATGGACTTAAAGATGCTGACGTTCTTGTTGACCAGGTCCAGGCGGGTCTCACCGGGCTTCTGAGCAGCGCCAGCGGTGACGACGATCATGGCGGCGTCGGCGACATCAGAATAATCGCCGGCGTAGATCTTCATCGGCTCGGCAAACGTCATGCCGTGCGCAATATCCAGGGCCTCGCCCTCGGCGCGGTTCTTGTCCACGTCGATGAGAACCATCTCGGAGAACAGACCACTCTGCATCAGCGCGAACGCCGAAGACGAACCGACGAAACCGCAGCCGACAATAGCGACCTTCTTCTCGTTAACCATTAGAAACTCCCATCTCTCTCCACAAACAAGCCGCCCGGGAACGACCCGAGCGGCTTGACGTAATCCCAATGCATCCAATCGGGACTTTGATTATGCTCCTATACGCAGCCAAAAATCGACCGTTTACCGAAATTGTTTGCAGGATTCGTAAAATAACTGCACGAAATCGGTTTCGAGCTATTGACGAGCCCAAATAGTCTTCTAATACAGGCCCGCCTCGCGGATGGCCTCGACAGCCAAAGCGATCTGATCGGGCGGCAGGACCAGCGCCATGCGCACGTGCCCCTCGCCCGAAGGGCCAAAGCTCGCGCCCGGCGTCACCACAACGCCGGCCTTCTCCATAAGCTCCTCGCAAAACGCCATGGAATCGGTGCGGCCACCGGGAAGCTTGGCCCACACAAACATAGAGCCATGCGCGTTGGGACGCTCCCAGCCCAGGTCCTCAAGACCGTCGCACAGGGCATCGCGGCGCTCCTGGTACTTCAGACGTTGCGCCTCGACCTCATCGCGCGGACCATTGAGGCAGGCGATGGCGGCCTTCTGAATCGGGAAGAACATGCCAAAGTCGATCTGGCTGCGCAGCTTGGCAAAGGCAGAGACCACATCCTCACGGCCGACCAAAAAGCCGATGCGCGCACCGGTGACGTTAAACGACTTGGAAAGCGAGAAGAATTCCACGCCCACCTCGAGCGCGCCGGGATACTGCAAGAAACTGCCGCCGGGCTCGCCGTCAAACACGATGTCGGAGTACGCGTTGTCATGGACGATCAGCAGGTCGTGCTCGCGGGCGAAGGCGATGATCTCCTCGTAGACCTCGGGCGTGCCCACCGAGCCCACCGGGTTGGCGGGCAACGACACGATCATGTACTTGGCACGATCGGCCACCTCGGGATCGATGCCCGCCACATAGGGCAGGTAATTGTGCTCCGCCACCAGCGGATAGTACTCGAGCTTGGCATCGGCGATCTTCGCGCCCGCCTCAAAGACCGGATAGCACGGATCGGGAACCAGAATGGTGTCACCCGGATCGAGCAGGGCCAGGCCCAAATGACCCACGCCCTCCTGCGTGCCGTTGCACGACTGCACCATGGACGGCGTAATGCCCGAAACGCCAAAGCGACGCTCATAGTAATCGCACACGGCCTGCTTAAGCTCGGGCAGGTCGCGCAGGGAATACTTCCACATCTCGGGATTTTGGGCGGCCTGCGTGAGCGCGTCGACCACGTGGTCGTACGGCTTAAAGTCGGGCGTGCCCACGCTCATGTTGTAAATGGTCTTGCCCTGAGCCTTCAGCGCAAGAAGTTTGTTGTTGAGCGAGGCGAAGACCTCCGCGCCAAAGCGGTCGAGACGCTGCGATGCCTGCATGGTGCCACCTTTCGATATAAAAAATACGGCGCTCCGACAAGAGCGCCGCGCGATACGGGCCATCAGATTGCAAAAGTGTAACGCTTGCAACCCCCGTATTGGTTCAATTTAGCCAACCTTAGTCAATTGGATTGAGCGCGTCGATCCGCGCAAGCCACAGACGCGAGCTGGCGTCACTCGGCATACGCCAATCGCCGCGCGGGCTGAGCGTCACCGAGCCCACCTTGGGACCATCGGGCAGACAGCTGCGCTTAAACTGCTGGGCAAAGAAGCGACGATAGAACGTACGCAACCACGTGTGGACGGTCTTGGCGTCATAGACACCCTCAAAGCTCTTGAGCGCCATACGGTAGATCTTGCCCGGCTCAAAGCCAAAACGCAGCAGGTAATAGAGGAAGTAATCGTGCAGCTCGTACGGGCCCACCAAATCCTCGGTCTTCTGCGCAATCTCACCGTCGCCCGTGGGCGGCAGAAGCTCGGGGGACACCGGCGTATCGAGGATATCGAGCAAGACCTCGGCAATACGCCCACCAAAGACATCAGCGGCATAACGCACCAGATGGCGCACAAGCGTCTTGGGCACGCTCGCGTTGACGGCGTACATGCTCATGTGGTCGCCGTTATAGGTAGCCCAGCCGAGCGCCAGCTCTGACAGGTCGCCCGTGCCGATAACAAAACCGCCAGCCTGGTTGGCCAGATCCATCAGAATCTGCGTACGCTCGCGGGCCTGACTATTCTCGTAGGTCACGTCCTGAACTGCCGGGTCGTGCTCAATGTCCTTGAAGTGCTGCTCCACAGCCGCGTGGATCGAAACCTCGCGGAAGCTCACACCCAGGTCGCGAGCGAGCGACTCGGCATTCGACTTGGTGCGATGTGTCGTGCCAAAGCCGGGCATGGAAACCGCCGTGATACCCGTGCGCGGCAGCCCCAATGCATCGAAGGCACGCACGGTCACAAGCAGTGCCAGCGTGGAATCCAGGCCGCCCGAAAGACCGATGACTGCAGCCTTGGTACCCGTATGGGCAAGGCGAGTCTTGAGGCCGGCAGTCTGCAGATTGAGGATCGTCTCGCAGCGCCCGGCCAGGTCACCATGGTCGGCCGGCACAAAGGGCGCGCGGGGGAAGACACGGTCGATGTCAAGCGCATCACGCAGGACAGGTTCTTCGGCCAGCATGCCCTCAAACGAAAACTCAACAATCGTGGCCTCCGGCGCATCATCCGCGCGCGTCCACGTGGTCGAACGACGGCGCTCGGCAACCAGACGGTCGAGGTCAACGTCGGCCACCGCCATATCGCAGGTGAGGAGCTTCGTGGCGGCGAGCTTCGAACCGTTTTCGTAGACGAGGTTCTCCCCTGCAAAGACCATGTCGGTCGTGGACTCGCCCTCGCTCGCGTCCGCGTAGGCATAGGCGCAGTACAGGCGCGCGCTTTGGTTAGAGATAAGGCTGCGGCGATAGTCTGCCTTACCGATAATCTCGTCCGAGGCCGACGGATTGAGGATCACTGTCGCACCGGCAAGCGCCATCTCGGTCGAAGGGGGCGCCGGCACCCACAGATCCTCGCAGACCTCAACGCCCAGCACCATATCCTCGGCGTCCCCATCACAGCAGCGGTAGACAAGCCCCGAACCCAGCGGAACCGGACCCTGACCGGCAAACTCAACCCACACGGGATCGGCGGGCGCCGGAGCAAACCAACGGCGCTCATAGAACTCGCCATAGTTGGGCAGATACTTCTTGGCCGTGAGGCCCAAAAGCTCGCCCGCGCAGCACACGGCGGCACAGTTGTAGATATTCTCGGCCACCGCAACGGGAAGACCGATGGTAAAGACAATCGGCAGCTCGCGGGTTTCATCGAGAATATGTGCCAGTGCAGTCTCGCAGGTATGCAGTAATGTGCGGTTATGGAACAGATCAGCCGCGGTATAGCCAGTCAGATTAAGCTCGGGCAGCACCAGAGCACGGACACCGCGCTCGACCGCCTCGCGAACAGCCGCCAGCGCAACCTCGGCATTGCCCTCGACATCGGCCACGCGAATCCGCGGCGAGGCCGCCGCCACACGCAAAAAGCCATCAGACTGAGAAAGGTGAAGATTCATAAGAATGCTCCCGTGCGTAGACGCCATTCACAACAATTAGCAAGCCCTATTGTAGTTCAACCGCCGGGTGTAACCGCATCCCACCAATTTGGTGAGCTATTGATGAGTTGATGGTATCTGTTAAATGTCACGTACGATTCACATCTGGTGGGTACCCTGATGGCTACACGAAACGAAGCAGATTTACACCGGGAGGGCCCCGTATGACAACCAAGTACACCGACGCGCCGCGCACGCGCGTCATGACGCCGGCATCGCTCAACAACGGCGTTCACGAAAACCATTCCATCGGACAGACCATGGCCATCGCGCCCAAAAAGGGCCTGTTCGACGACATTTCCATTCCCCAAATCATCGCCGGCGCCGCAGCTGCCGCCACGAGCGTCGCACTTGCTTCCAAGATCGGCATCGCCGGATCGGTGATCGGTGCCGCCGTGAGCTCGGTCATCACCGTTGTGTCCTCGCAGGTCTACCGCCACTTTATCTCTGCCAGCGCCAACGCCCTCAAAGGCACGCACGCCGCCGTCGACTACCCTGCCGGCGCCTATGAGCCCGTTGACCTTAATGCCGAGGAGCACCTGGGCGGCGCCGCGACTACGCAGGAGATGCGCCAGGTTGCGGGGCGCGCGACCACGGCGCGCGTCGCCCCCAACAGCCTGCGTGCCAAGGCGGCGGCAGAGCGCAGCCAGACGCAAAAGAAGGTCATCGTCTTCTCGATCGCCATCGCCATCGTCGCGGTCATCGCCTGCGCTGGCGCCATCCTTATCACCACCGCCGGTGAGGGTCTGGGCGAGCGTCCCGAGTCAATCCTTTCGTCGCGCACAACCGAGCACGATGCGGATAGCTCAGATCAATCGCAAAGCCAGCAGGATGACTCGCAGGACACCTCCGCATCCACCGACTCGTCCTCGAACACCCCCGATCAATCGCAGAGCGCCGATTCCTCTGTGAACAACAGCGGTACGCAATCCGGCACGACTGACTCAAGCCAAACGACCGACGGCTCTCAACCGAGCACGAGCGACCAGACGAGCGGCAACATGTCGGGAACGGACACAACCGACAGCGGCAACAATAGCAGCTCGAGCGGCACCGCATCTGGTACGGCATCTGACAGCTCAAACCAGGGTACGGCATCGGGCAACTAGGAGCTGTATCCCCAGATAGGCAACCTAGACAACGGGCGCGAATCGGCAGCGATTCGCGCCCGTTTGTCTCAGGTGCCGCAATGCCAAACCACGTGCGATGGTAAGATGCTTTGGTGTGTATAGAGGAGATTTGCCATGAGCAAGACAATAGTTAAGCCCACACTATCGCTGGGCAACCACATCTATCTGTATCGCCTGCTGCGCGATGCGATTGGGTGCGGCAAGCAAACGTTTATGACGCAGGTCGAGGAGGCGCTCGCCGCTGGTGACATGACCGCTTATGACCTGGGCTTCGAGTCCACGCGCGAGCTGCTCGAGGAGCTCGACGACTGCATTAAGCTGACCGTCTTTAAGGGCGGCCGTCTGTATGCCACCGTCATCGCCAACGAGGCATGGGATGCCGCCCTTGCCAAAGGCGAGGACAAGCCCAAGGCTGCCAAGGGAGCCAAGCAGTCCTACAAGAAGAAAAAGCGCGGCGAGAAGGACCTCAAGGCCGTGCGCCCCAAGCATGTTAAGCGTCCCGAGCCAGAAGCCATGGTTGAAGCCGTACCGGAACCCGAGCCCGAGACAGAGATCGAAGTCGCTATTGAGGTAACGGCAGAAGCCGAAACCGAAATCGCCGCCACGACCGATCCCGAAGTCATATCAGAGCAGGAAGCCACTGCGGAGCTCGAGGAGGCTCCCAAGTCGACAACCGAAGAAGCCGCCAACCAACCCGAGACGCCTGCGTTCCAAAACAGCGATGTTTTTGGCGACGAGGCCGAGGACGATCAGTCCGACGAGCCCGACGATCAAGACGCTACCGAGTCGACGCCAGAGCCCGAGACGCCGCAGCCCGCCATCTCGCTCACGGTCGTCTATGACCCCGAGAACGCCAACGCCGGCATCACCACCATGGCATCCACGCCCATCGAGGCAAAGTCGAGCGTCGAGAACGAGAACGCGACTCAGGTTGAGGTTGGAACCGCAGCTGCAGACGCGCCCGTCACTGTGGAGCCCGCAGATTCCACGATCGAGCCGGAAGCGACGCCGGAGCCCGCACCCGTCATCGAGTCCGTGCCCACCTCTGCTTGCGAGCAAATTCCCGCACCTGCACCGGCTTCGGCACCCGCAGCGGCCCCAACCCCCGCACCTGCAGCACCCACCATCCCCAAGGACTTCCCCGTCGATTTCGCAACCGAGGTCTTCTGCCCCGGCCCGCTTCTGCACCAGCTGTCGACCTATCTCCCCTACGGCGCCGACACGCTCGGCATCGTCGGCGAGTACTACTGGATCGCCCGCGAGCGCGGTACCATCGAGGCCGCGCGAAACCGCGCAAGCTTCCCCCTGCGCTACACGCAGGCCGGCGAGCGCCACGAAGTCACCGTGCGCATCCGCCGCAACACCACCGGCGGCCTCGGAGCCACCTGGACCATCGATAAAGTCGAAGAACCCGAGCAGTAACGACAAACGGCTCAAATCCAAATCAGGATTTGAGCCGTTTTTATTTGTTGATGTTGCGTAACCAACAGCGAGCGGGCCGCAAGTGCCCCAGGTTGCCGTGAAAGAGGAGCGACGCGTACTTCGGTACGCGAGCGACGGTTTGAACGGCAAGATGGGGTGCTTGCGGCCCGCGCAGCGTCGAGCAGTTACGCGGTTTGGTAAAACCGCGTAACAAATTAGTCACGCGTCAGCTTGCGGTGAATACGATGCGGCTGGGCTGCGTCCTCGCCCAGGCGCTCGATGCGGTTGGCCTGATAGGCCTCAAAGTTGCCCTCAAACCAATACCAGTTGCCCGGATTCTCGTCGGTGCCCTCCCACGCCAGAATGTGCGTGGCGACGCGGTCCAGAAACATACGGTCGTGGCTAATGACCACCGAGCAGCCCGGGAACTCGAGCAGCGCCGCTTCGAGCGAGGACAGCGTCTCGACGTCGAGGTCGTTCGTGGGCTCGTCGAGGAGCAGCAGGTTGCCGCCCTGCTTGAGCGTGAGCGCCAGGTTCAGACGGTTGCGCTCGCCACCGGATAGTACGCCAGCGCGCTTCTGCTGGTCCTGGCCCTTAAAGCCAAAGCTCGCCACGTACGCGCGGCTGGGGACCTCGGTCTCGCCGACCATCATGTGGTCCAGGCCATCCGAGACGACCTCCCACAGGTTCTTATCGGGGTCGATGCCAGAACGGTTCTGATCGACATAGGAGATCTTGACGGTCTCGCCCACCTCGAGCTCGCCCGAAGTCAGCGGCTCCAGGCCCACGATGGTCTTGAACAGCGTGGTCTTGCCCACACCGTTGGGGCCGATGACGCCCACGATGCCGTTGCGCGGCAGGGTGAACGATAGGTCGTCGATGAGCACGCGACCGTCGAACTCCTTGTGCAGGTGATGGGCCTCGAGCACCTTGTTGCCCAAACGCGGGCCCACAGGGATGCGGATGTCGGTCCAGTCGAGCTTCTGGCTTGCGCGGGCCTCGGCCTCCATCTCCTCATAACGAGCCAGACGGGCCTTGTTCTTGGCCTGACGGGCCTTGGGGCTGGAGCGCACCCACTCGAGCTCGGCCTCCATGCGCTTGGCGAGCTTGGCGTCGCGGTTGCCCTGAGCCTCGATACGCGCGGCCTTGGTCTCCAGATACGTGGAGTAGTTGCCCTTGTAGGGATAAAGGTGGCCGCGGTCGACCTCGCAGATCCACTCGGCAACGTTATCCAGGAAGTAGCGATCGTGTGTGACGGCTAGCACCGCGCCCTGGTAGTTGTGCAGGAAGTGCTCGAGCCACAGGATCGACTCGGCGTCCAGGTGGTTGGTGGGCTCATCGAGCAGCAGCAGGTCGGGAGCTTCGAGCAGCAGCTTGCACAGGGCCACGCGACGGCGCTCGCCGCCGGAAAGCACGTTGACCGGCATGTCGGAATCGGGCAGCTGCAGGGCATCCATAGCCTGGCCGAGTTTGGAATCGATATCCCAGCCATCGGCGGCGTCGATCTCGTCCTGGAGCTTGCCCATCTCGGCCATGAGGGCATCCATGTCGCAGTCCGGGTCGCACATCTCCTCGCCGATCTTATTGAAGCGATCGACCTTGGCGATCATGTCGCCAAATGCCATGCGCACGTTCTCGATGACGGTCTTGTCGTCGTCGAGCGGCGGCTCCTGCTGCAGGATACCCACGGTGTAGCCGGGGGTAAGTCTGGCATCGCCGTTGGAGACTTCCTCGATGCCGGCCATGATCTTGAGCAGGGTCGACTTGCCCATACCGTTAGGGCCCACGACGCCGATCTTGGCACCGGGATAGAAGCTCAGGGTCACATCGTCAAGGATCACCTTGTCGCCATGAGCTTTGCGAGCCTGATACATCTGGTAGATAAACTCTGCCATTTGCCTGTTTTATCCTTTCTACCTGCTGTTTCCCTATTCTTGTTTCGCTTTAGTGGAAACGAGATGAGAAAACCAGCTCTAAAACGTAACGAAAAAGGGGCACGGTTGCCCATACCCCCTAATACTACCTGGGAAAAGTCCCCCGGAACATACTATGAACTGCGTACGCTAGTTTTCCGCAACCTTAACGAGCGGCTCGCTGCGATTTGCGCCACAGCAGATACGAGTAGACGTAGACGACTCCGACCGAACCAAACGCCAGCACCGCAATCACCGCGGCGACAACTTCACTCGAAAGCACGCTACCCGCAACGCCCATCACAATCAGACCAACACCCAGCACCATAAAGCACGCACCGCCAAAGCGCTGCGTACGGCGCCAGTTCTCGGGATCGGCAAGCGCCCAGGGCGTCTTGATACCGAGCGTATAGTTCTGCTTCACACGCGGCAAGTAGTTGCCTACGCCAATGAACAGCAAACCGACAGCACCGGAAATCAGCACGTTGACCGAACCGACCGCCGGCACCACGCCCCAGACCGTAAGCTCTCCCAGCCAGCTTATGGCGCACATGAACAAGGTGAAGGTGATTACGAAGCCCTGATAGAACTTGCCCGAGGTTCGATATGCCTCACCTTTGGGATCGATGCGCGGCACCACGTAGAACATTGCGAGAAGCACCAGGGGCAGCACGCCGTGCGCGGAGGCCATCCAGCTGGGACCCCAACCGTCAACGCCGTTCGCGCCCCAGTGCGTGGGAATCTGCGCAGGCAAGCTCGGCATCACCATAAGGTGCGCTACGATATTGGCGACGCACAGAGCGACCAGCGCGATCCACACGCGTGGCGATACCCCCGTGGCGTGAATGCCCTTGTTTTCGTTATTCATCCTTATCACCTTCAGTGTTTGTAAAGCCCATAAACCAACCGATCAAGTCCTGCATGACGGTGGTGTTTAAGCTGTAAACGATGTTTTGGCCATGACGTTCATCGGTCACCAACCCGGCGTTTTTGAGCGTCGCCAAATGATGGCTCAACGACGGCTTGCTGATGTCAAAATGCTCGGCAAGCTCCCCAGCCGTGCGGTCGCCCTCGCGTAGTAGTTCCAAAATGCGCCGCCGCGTAGGATCGGCCAGCGCTTTAAAACCCTCTCCCGGCATAGGACCTCCTCTCAGTATTTCGTTCGACGCGCACACTATACTCGATATTTAGATATTTGTCTAACTATCTAATCTTGTACTCAAAAAAATAGCCGCCCCGCGTAATGCGAAGACGGCCACTTCTCACGCCATAAACGTGTTTCGGAGTTGGCCAACCCGCGGCAACGGGCGCCATCTGCTTCAATCTTATGCGAATCCCGATCCCATTTCAACAAGCTCCAAGGGCTCAAATGGAATCGCAATAATACCCTTGATTATCAACTTTATCCGAACACCTCCCACATTCATCCGTACATGTGCGGATGAATGTGGGAACCCGATACCCTGAGGGCCGGATCGGCCGGCCCCGGGAGATCGGA
>NZ_JBQKEH010000010.1:0-84159 GCF_052121415.1 Collinsella sp. LCP19S3_D5 | reverse complement strand
TCTCAACCCGGCTACCCGTTGTCGGCACGGTGGGCCGTCACCCCGCCGTCTACCTGATGGGCCGCGGAGCCATCCCCTCCCGTCGGGGCTTTAGCCCGGGCGCCATGCGGCTCCCGGGGGTATCCGGTATTACCCGTCCTTTCGGGCGGCTATCCCGGGGGAGGGGGCAGGTTCTCCACGTGTTACTCAGCCGTTCGCCACTCGCTTCCACCCGGAGGTGGGTGCCGTTCGACTTGCATGTGTTAGGCGCGCCGCCAGCGTTCATCCTGAGCCAGGATCGAACTCTCCGTCCAAAATATATGGGCTTCGAGCCCGTCCGGTCCTCACAACTATTAGCTGATCGGTTCCGTTCGATTCATATGGTTCTGTATAGGAAAAGGAATTTCTCGGGGCCGCCTCTCGGCGGCCTTGCGAAAAACGAATCCAAGTCAGACCATTTCAAATGGTTCGATGTCTGCCCGGATGCGACACATCTGGTGTGTCCATCCTCGCAGTATCCGGTTCTCAAGGTGCACGCCTGCGCGTCTCATCCGGTCGAACCGGGCCGCGCGGCAAGGAGATATATTGCCAGACCGGAGGGGCCCGCGGGGCGGGAATCTGGTTGCACACAACTCCTACATATTTATACCCGCAGCTGACGCTTGCCAGTCGTTACCTACCACTCGCCGAGCATATCTTTATATTGAGTAGCCCCATGGCTAGAGCCGATATGCGCCCCGAGCCAAAGCGCAGCCGGCATCAAGCAACTCGTCGCGCTCCTCCACCGAAAAGCCCTCGGCGTACACTCGCACCACCGGCTCAGTGCCACTCGGGCGAACCAACAGCCAGGTATCATCCTCAAATGCCAAACGCAAACCGTCCATGTGACTTACGCTCTGCGGCGCCTTGCCGCAAATCGACTTGGGATTCACACCGGGAAGCAGCGTGCGCAGCGACTCGGCATCTTCTGCCTCAAGTCGTAAATCTCGACGGCCATAACTTGTTTTTCCAAAACTCGCCTCGAGCTGATCGACCAGCACGCCCAGCGAAGCCCCCGTCTTTGCCATGAGCTCGCACAGGAGTAGGCAAGCGAGAATGCCGTCACGCTCGGGCATATGCGCGGCAATGCCGATGCCACCGGCCTCCTCACCGCCCATAAGCACCCCGTCTTTTTTCATCTCGGCGGCTATATATTTGAAGCCAACCGGTTTTACGGTCACGCGGCAACCGAGTGCCTCGGCAACACGACGTACAAGCGTCGAGCACGATAGATTGACGACGACTCGCCCCTTCAAATTGCGAAACTGAACCAATTCACCCATTACGAGCGCCATGATCTGATGCGGATGTATATATCTACCGCGCTCGTCGACCGCGCCAATACGGTCAGCATCGCCATCGGTCACCAGGCCGGCACACGCGCCGTCTTCGATAACTGCACGCTCGCAGGCATCCACCCACGGCTCTACGGGATCGGGACAGATATCCCTCCAATCCGATGCTTGCCCCGCATGAATCTCATGGACCTCAACACCCAGCTCGCGCAGCAAATCGGCAAGATAACCTTGAGCCGCTCCCCCCATGGGGTCGACCACCACGCGCAGACGAGCGGCACGAATGGCATCGGCATCGACAAACGATGCTACCGCTCGCATATAGTCGGGAATGATATCCGCCGTGCGATACTGCTCCTCGAGCCCCAGAGGTTCGGCGGCCATCGTTGCCTCGAGTTCTTCGATGACGTCCTGGCTTGCCGTGGAACCATCGCCCATGCGCAGTTTGAGACAGAGATAGCCCTGCGGATGATGTGAACCGGTCACCATGAGCGCCCCGCACGCCTCGCCATCGTATGCGGCAGCCCACGTGATGGCAGGCGTGGGTACAAAACGGGCCGCGAGCACGGCATCAAGGCCATGGGCCGCAAGCACGCCAGCTGCAAGTTCTGCAAACTCGCGCGCCCGGGGACGGGTGTCATACCCGATATATACCGTCTTGCCGGGATATGTCTTTTGCCAGAGCTCGCCGGCGGCATCAGCGATACGGGCAACATTGTCAGCGTTAAAATCCTCGCCGACGCGAGCGCGCCAGCCATCAGTTCCAAAATGAATTATCGCGCACACACGCAGACACCTCGCAGTGTTTGGATCATGGTACGCAAGTGGTATACCCGCAACGAGCGCCCGGCAAGCCGCCGGCGCACGCATTCACCGTTTAGGCAAAAGCCATCGAGGGCGCATATAGACAAAAAAACCGCCCCGGTCGGGGCGGTAATTCGAATGTGCTTTTCTTAGGACTCTATATATCGAGCGCGTCTGCCATAGCAGCCGTCGTGATCGCCGTGGTTCCGCAACAGCCACCAGCCATTGCGGCGCCAGCCCGCTTCCACTCGACGCATGCGCGCGCGAAAGCTTCGGGGTCCTCGTGCCACACGGGCCCATCTTGCAATTGGACCGGATTTCCCGCATTGGGACGTACAGTAACGGGCGTCGTGGCTATCTTGACCATTCTTGGTACCGCAGCGGTAGCAGCTGTCAGGGTGCAGCAATTGATCCCAACCGAGCTCGCACCGTGCTTCTCGGCATACAAGATGGCACCTTCGATGTTTAGGCCATCACCCAGCAGGTCGCCCTTGTCATCAATAGCAAAGCTCACCAGAACGGGCATGCCATCAGCGGCATCATGGACACCGGCGAGCACGGGCTGCAGATTGCGGATAGACGTGATCGTCTCGACCAGAATCCCGTCGACGCCGGCGTTGAGCAGGGCGGACGCCTGCTCGCGAGCATTTGCGCGAATCTCTCGATACTCGGAAGAATCCTCGACAAACCACTCAATCGCAATAGGCCCCATGGACCCCAGCAATAGCTGGGGATTTGCCTGGCGGGCATCGTCGACCGCCCCGCGATTGACCTCTGCCATAGATGGAGCGATTTCATCGCGATCGAGCGCAAAACCCGATGCCTGGAACGTATTGGTAATAAGCACCTGTGCACCAGCGGCGGCATACAGTCGGTGGATGCGAGAAACCGTCTGTGGTTCGGCGAGGTTCCAAAATGCCGGCGGAATATCGGCGGCACCGTATTCACTCAGCAGCACGCTGCCCATCGGACCCTGTGCCAGCAGCGTCTCGCTGGCAAGTCGGCGCATAAGCTCCTCGCCGCCGAAGCGATTGTAATAACTCGTATCCATATATATGTTTCGCTATTCCTCGATGCTGATTCCCTGCTTTTCGAGATAGGCGAGCCAACGGACCATTGTGTCCTCGGAAAGCGCGTGCTCCATCATGCAGGCCTCGGCATCGGCGCGCTCAAAGTCGACGCCGAGCTCCTGGACCAAAAATGTGCGAATCAGGCGATGGCGATACCAGATAGCCAAACCGACCTCGCGCCCACGGTTGGTCAGGATAACCTTGCCGTAGTGAGACTGCTCGACAAGTTCGGATGCCTTGAGAGCCGAAACCGCCTTGTTGACCGATGCCTTCGAAACGCCAAGGCGCTGTGCGATATCGACCGACCGCACGCCATTAGTCTCCCCATCCTCGCTTTCGATGCGAACCATGCACTCCAAGTAGTCTTCGTTCGCCACCGTTAGATGTAGCTCGCGCGAGCTATTTGTCGTATCCATGAACATCCGTCCCTTCTGCATTCAATGGCTGATTCTACCCCATCCAAGCGTCGCGGTATGACGCGGTATACCGTGCTAGAGTTCTTGTTGCACACGACAACCAAGATTGGAGCGGTCTCTATGGAAAACACCACCACGAACCCCGACGTACTCGAGCGTTTTTTGCGCTACGTCCAGATCAACACACAGTCCGAGGATGCCAACTGTGACCAGGTTCCGTCGAGCACCGTCCAGTTTGATCTTGCCAATGTGCTTGCCGAGGAATTGCGCGAGCTTGGTGCAACCGATGCCCATGTAACCGAAAACGCCTATGTCTGCGCTCACATTCCCGCGAGCGCCGGCTCCGAGAATAAGCCCGCCCTGGGCCTGATCGCGCACCTCGACACCACCGAGGTCGCACCGGGCGCCGGCGTAGCGCCGCACATCGTGCACTACGAGGGCGGCGACCTGGTTTGCGGCATCGTCGACGGCAAGCCCGTATCCATGAGCACCGCCAAGCTCCCCGCCCTCAACAACCTTTTGGGCGAGGACCTGGTTTGCACCGACGGCACCACGCTGCTGGGCGCCGACGATAAGGCCGGTGTCGCCGAGATTATGGCGCTCGTCGCACGCATTGCACAGGACCCCAGCCTGCCTCACCCCACGCTTGGTATTTGTTTCTGCCCGGACGAGGAAATCGGCCACGGTGCCGAGCTGTTGGATATCGAGGACTTTGGCTGTAAGTATGCCTACACAGTCGACGGCGGTCCGGTTGGCGAGCTTGAGTGGGAGTGCTTCAACGCCGCCGAGGCTACCGTTAGCTTTGAGGGCCAGTCCATTCACCCCGGCGACGCCAAGGGCCGCATGGTTAACGCGGGCAATCTGTTCTGCGACTTCAATGCCCTGCTCCCCTACGTGCAGCGTCCGGAATACACCGAGGGCTACGAGGGCTTCTATCACCTTGAGGGCGTTTCTGCCACAGTCGACCATGCCACGGCGCGCTATATCGTCCGTGATCACGATGCCGCCAAGTTCCAGCAGAAGCTCGAGCTGATGGATGCTGCCGCCGCGCTGCTCAACCAGCGTCTGGGCGAGGAGCGCGTAACGGTCGAGATCAAGCACCAGTACCGTAACATGGCCGAGATTGTCCGCGACTACCCAGAGCTGATCGATGTCGCCAAGGAATCCTTCCTTGCCTGCGATGTTGAGCCCCAGGTGCTGCCGATTCGCGGCGGCACCGACGGCGCACAGCTGTCGTTCCGCGGCCTGCCCTGTCCCAACCTTTCGACGGGCGGCTACTGTTACCACGGCGTCAACGAGTTTGTCCCGGTCAGCTCGCTCGTCAAGATGACCGACGTCTTGCAGGAGCTCGTCGCCCGCTTCGCATAAGGAACTCGAATAATCTAGGTAAGCAGAATCGCCCCGTCCTCAAAACCGAGAACGGGGCGTTTTTGGTGCAAGGGGAGTAGTCGGCATCGCTGGTTGAATCAACGTCAGCGAGCGACGTCCAGAGCGAACAAGTTAGCATGAAAAAGGCAGGACATTGACCTTCTGGTCATGCCCTGCCTTTTGAATGACAAATTGTCGCTCTGGGCGGCGCGCAACGTCGAGCCGTTGCGCGGGCTGACAAGCCCGCGCAACCCTAGTAGTTGGCTTCGTAACCGTTGCCGTCGCCAGTGGGTTCCTCGTAATAATATGAGCTGTAATCCGAATCGTCCGAATAGCTCGAATCGTCCGAGCTTTCCGACGAACCGGCCGTACCGTAGGCGTAATCGTCAGAAGTATGGTTGCTCAAATCACCGATTGTGGAGCTGGTTCCGTCGGATAGGCCCATGGTGTTTGGTCCCTTAGGATCCTTGCCGGCATCGACGCGCGCCATCATCTCCTTAAGCTCGTCCTCGTAGACAAAGACATAGCTCTGGCCGTCGATCATGGTGGTTTCATCTGCGTAGGAAGGCAGATTCGCCGAATAGATGCCATCGACATCCATGCCGCGCATAGCATTGACCGTAGACACGATGTCCTGAACGCTCATATCGGTCACAAGCATATCGGACAGCGAATTAACCAGGTCGAAGACCTTCGTAGCATCAAAGTTGTTGAGAATCTGGTTGGCAAGGGCACCAAGCACCTGGCGTTGGTGACGCATGCGCGTATAGTCGCCGTCGGCATAGGTATAGCGGCAACGGGCATAGGTGAGCGCGGTAGCACCGTCCATGTGCTGCTGGCCTGCCGTAATCTTAATGTCCAGATGCTCGGGGTCATCGACATCGTCGGTGGCGTTGATGTCGATACCGCCCACAGAGTCAATCAGTGATTGCATACCGTCAAAGCTAACCTCGGCATAGTGGGAAATCTGCACGCCGCACAGCTCATTGACCGCTTGAACCATGGCCTCGGCACCGCCATAGGTATGGCAGGCGTTGATCTTCATGGTTTCGCCGTTATAGACAACCTTGGTATCACGTGGTATGGATATAAGCGTAGCCTGCTTTTGCGTAGGGTCGATGCGCGCCAAGATAATTGAGTCGGAGCGATACGTGTCCTCGCCCGGACGACCATCGGTACCCAAAAGAAGCACGTAGAACGGATCCTTGGCCTCATTGGTATCCACCAAGATATGGCGCAGATTGTCGGTAATGACATTGGAATCGCCGAGCTTGCCCATAATGCTGGCGAACCACAGCCCGGCGGCAGTCGTAGCGCTCAACAGCACGCCAAGCACGGCGATAAGCGCAACGCGACGGATTGTCTGGCCGCGGCGGCGCTGACGAGCGCGCTCGGAGTAGCGTGCAACATTATCGCGACTGTAGATCTTGGCCTGTGCGCCGGTTGAAGGTCTTCGAGTATCCGCTAAGGGCTTCTTATTATTAAACATAGGCAACCTGCATTAGTAGATGACGGGATCGGGAACAGTGGCGTGCTCGACGTTTGCACCAAGTGCCTGGAGTTTTTCGACAAACTGCTCATAGCCACGTTTGATGTGATGGATGGCCGAGACCTCGGTAACGCCGTCGGCGATAAGGCCAGCAACGACGAGCGCGGCGCCGCCGCGCAGATCAGGCGAGGTAACCTGTGCACCCGAGAATCCCTTGACGCCATGAATCATGGCGTGATGGCTTTCGATGCGGATATCCGCGCCCATACGGACCAGCTCCGACGCGAACATGAAGCGGTTCTCGAAGATATTCTCGGTAATCACAGAGCTGCCATCAGCAAGAGCGGAAAGCACCATGATCTGCGCCTGCATGTCCGTCGGGAAGCCCGGGAACGGAAGTGTCTGAATATCGACCGGCCTGATGCGCTCGACACGACTCACGTGAACGCCATTCTCGATTCGCTCACACTCGATACCCATGAGCTCCATCTTCTTGAGCACCATGCCCAAGTGAATGGGGCAAAAGCCCGTAACGTCGACACCGCGGTCATCGGCCATCAGGGCACCGGCAACGATAAAGGTGCCGGCCTCGATGCGGTCGCCCACCACGCGATGGGTAACGGGATGCAGTTCGTCCACACCTTCGATGGTCACGACGGGCGTGCCGGCGCCAACAATCTTGGCGCCCATCTCGTTGAGCATGTTGGCAAGGTCGACGATCTCGGGCTCGCGAGCCGCATTATCGATAACCGTAGTGCCTTGTGCGCGCACGGCCGCCATGATGAGGTTCTCGGTAGCGCCGACGCTGGCAAATTCAAGCGTAACCGTGGTACCACGCAACCCCTGAGGAGCGTTGGCATTGATGTAACCGTGTGCAGTGTCGAATTCTACGCCCAGCGCCTCAAGACCCAAGATGTGCATGTCGATCTTACGGGCACCCAGATTGCAGCCACCCGGCATGGCAATCTTGGCACGATGGAAACGGCCCAGCAGGGGACCCATCACGGCCGTGGAGGCGCGCATCTTGGCGACAAGCTCGTAGGGAGCCTCCCAGGAATCAACCTGAGAAGTGTCGATCTCGAGCGTATGCTCATCGAGAACGTCAATCTTGGCGCCCATACCCTTGAGCACCTTGCCCATAACATGGACATCCGAAATATCGGGCACGTTCTGCAGCGTCGTCTTCCCCGGTGCCAGAAGCGTTGCCGCCATGAGTTTGAGTGCAGAGTTCTTTGCACCCGAAACAGGCACGGAGCCTCCGATGGTGTGGCCACCTTCAACACGGATAATATCCAAGGTCTACCCTTTCAAAAAGCATGCCCGGGATGGCTGGGCCATCCCGGGCATGATGTGTTCGCAAATAGTCGAACGCCAAATCGTTTGACTATTGGGCAAGCATGAGCTTACACCATGCGATTTCATTATAGAGGTAGGCGCGACGTGCATCATCCTCCGACAAATTACCCAGCTTCTCTTCAAAACCTTGAATATCAGCTTTAAGCTTGTCGGCATCGACGGTCGCCAAATCGCAAGCGCGCTCGGCGAGGACAATCACGACATCGTCCGCAACCTGGGCATAGCCGCCGTCCACAGCAAACGTGTGGTCGACGGTGCCCATTTGCTTATCACAAACGCGAACGTAGCCGCGATCGATCGTGCAGATCTCGCTAGCGTGACGCGGAAGAATGCCGAACTCGCCGTCCGTGGAAGGCAGGGCGACAAATGCCGCCTCGCCTTCATAGGCGCAGCTCTCCGGACACACGATGCGGATTTGCATAGCCACTACTTCTCCTCCATCTTGGCGGCGCGCTCGCGCACGTCGTCAATCGTGGACGCATAACGGAACGCCTGCTCGGGCAGGTCGTCGCACTCGCCGTCGACAATGGCGGCAAACGAGCGGACCGTGTCCTCGACACGGATGTAGACACCGGGGTTGCCGGTGAACTGCTCGGCGACGTGGAAGGACTGAGACAGGAACTGCTGGAGCTTACGGGCACGGTTGACCGTAAGGCGCTGCTCCTCGGAAAGCTCGTCCATACCCAGAATGGCGATGATGTCCTGCAGGTCGGAGTACTCCTGGAGCAGCTCTTGGACTGCGACGGCCACACGATAGTGCTCCTCGCCGACAATCGAGGGATCCAGGGCGTCGGAAGAGGAAGCCAAGGGGTCGATTGCGGGATACAGACCGAGCTCGGCGATGGAACGCGAAAGAACGGTCGTGGCGTCGAGGTGCGTAAACGTCGTGGCGGGAGCCGGGTCGGTCAGGTCGTCTGCAGGGACGTAGACAGCCTGAACGGAGGTGATGGAACCCGTCTTGGTCGAGGTGATGCGCTCCTGGAGGTCGCCCATCTCGGTAGCCAGCGTGGGCTGGTAGCCAACAGCGGACGGCATACGGCCCAGAAGGGCGGAAACCTCGGAACCGGCCTGGGAGAAGCGGAAAATGTTATCGATGAACAGCAGGACGTCCTGGCCACGATCGCGGAAGTACTCAGCGGTGGTGAGGCCGGCCAGACCGATGCGCAGACGCGCTCCAGGCGGCTCGTTCATCTGACCGTAGACCAAGCAGGTCTTGTCGATAACGCCAGACTCGCTCATCTCGAGGAACAGATCGGTACCCTCACGGGTACGCTCGCCAACGCCGGTGAACACCGAGGTGCCGCCATGCTCCTGGGCGAGGTTGTTGATGAGCTCCTGAATCAGAACGGTCTTGCCGACGCCGGCGCCGCCAAACAGACCAGTTTTGCCGCCACGGATGTAGGGCTCGAGCAGGTCGACGGCCTTAATGCCGGTCTCGAAGATCTCGGTCTTGGTAGTGAGCTCGTCAAAATGAGGTGCCGGGTGATGGATGGGATAAAACTCATCGATCTGGGGCATGGGCTTGCCATCGACAGGCTGGCCCATAACATTCCAAATGCGGCCGAGGGTCTCGGGGCCGACGGGCATCTTCATGGGTGCGCCGGTGTCGACCGCGACGACGCCGCGCTGCAAGCCGTCGGTCGACGTCATGGCGACGGTACGAACGACACCGCCGGGAAGCTGAGACTCAACCTCCAGGATGGTGCTGATGTGACCCATCGGCGTATCGGCCTCGACCGTGAGCGCGTTGTAGATCGAGGGGACAGCGCCATCGAACTTAACGTCGACAACTGCGCCGATGATACGGACGATACGTCCCTCACCGGCCGTCTGACGTGCCGTGGCCTCCTCGACCGCCGCTTTAACGGTGGTATCTGCCATTAGTGTTCCTCCAATGCTGCGGCTCCGCCCACGATCTCGTTGATCTCCGTGGTAATGGAAGCCTGACGCACGCGGTTATACGTACGGGTAAGAGTCGAGATGATCGACGACGCGTTCTCCGTGGCGGAGTGCATGGCCTTACGGCGCGCACCCTGCTCGGCGGCGGCCGAATCGATCAGCGCCTGGTGAATGACGGTCAGGATGTAGCTGGGGACCAGCTCAGCCAACACATGCTGGGCGGTCGGCACGAACTTGAACGAGGACGAAACGCGCTCGGGGCCCTCGTCTGCGTTCTTGCGCGGGCCATGTGCCATGGCGATCATCTCGGGGTCGAGCGGAAGCAAATGCTCGGTACGAAGAACCTGATCGACGCGGTTGCGAGCGTGATGGTACACGATCTCGACGCGGTCGAGCTGACCCTTGGAGTACTCGTCGCAGATATAGCTCGCGATCATGCGGGCATCCTCGAGGCTCGGGTCGGCCGAGGAACCCTCGAAGTGCATGACCGTGTTGGCACGGCTGCGGAAATACTCGCTCGCCTTGCGACCGCATGCGATGATCTCGCACTCGGCGCCATCATGTGCCCATTCGCGAGCGATTTTCTCGCAGGTGCGCTCAACGTTGACGTTGAAGCCGCCCGCCAGACCGCGATCGGACGTGATCGCGATGATCAGACCGCGCTTGAACTCCTCATGCGTCTTGAGCATGGGGTTGTCGCCGACAGTCTCTGTATCGCTCGCAACGGTGTGCATGACGTCGGTGAGCGCCTTCTTGTAGGGCTCAGCCTGCGTGGCTCGATCGAGCGCGCGACGGATCTTGGCCGTAGAGACCATCTCCATCGTGCGCGTGATCTGCTTGGTGCTCGTGACCGAGGAGATTCGCTTCTTAATGTCGCGAAGGTTAGCCATAGAGCTTAGTTCTCCTCTGCGCCCTCAGCTGCGCTCGCGGTGGAGGCATGCTTGGAGGCGTACTCGTTCTTGAAATCGGTGATGGCCTGAAGCAGCTGCTCTTTGGTCTCGCCGTCGATCTTGTTGGTACGGACCTTCTGCAGCAAGCCGCCAAAGCCAGCATTCATGTACTCGAGCAGCTCGGCGCGGAACGGCAGCACCTCGGAAAGGGGCAGGTCGTCGATAAAGCCCTCGTTGCCGGCGAACAGCGTAACGATCTGCTCGGCGACGTCGAACGGCTTAAAGCGCGGCTGCTTAAGAAGCTCGGTCATGTGCGCACCGTGGGTAAGCTGCTTTTGGGTGGCTGCATCCAGGTCGGAACCGAACTGGGTAAAACCGGCGAGCTCACGGTAGGCGGCAAGGTCCAGACGGAGGTTGCCGGCGACCTGCTTCATGGCCTTGGTCTGAGCGGAGCCACCGACGCGCGACACCGAGATGCCGACGTCGACTGCCGGGCGCTGGCCCTGGAAGAAGAGCTCGGACTGCAGGTAGATCTGACCATCGGTAATGGAAATGACGTTGGTCGGAATGTAGGCCGAAACGTCGCCGTCCTGGGTCTCGATGACCGGCAGGGCCGTCATGGATCCGTAGCCGTTCTTCTTGGACATCTTGACGGCACGCTCGAGCAGGCGAGAGTGCAGGTAGAAGATGTCGCCAGGATAGGCCTCGCGTCCGGGCGGACGATGCAGCGTCAGCGACATCTGACGATAGGCGACAGCCTGCTTGGATAGGTCATCGTAGATGACGAGCACATGGCCGCCGGGGTTGGTCTCGCTGGCGGGCTCGCCGTTCTCGCCGTTGTACATAAAGAACTCGCCGATAGCGGCACCGGCCATAGGGGCGATGTACTGCATAGGGGCCGAGTCGGCAGCGGTAGCCGAGACGATGATGGTGTAGTCGAGTGCGCCGTGCTGGGCGAGGGTCTCACGGATGTTGGCAACCGTAGAGGCCTTCTGGCCGATAGCGACGTAGATGCAGACCATGTCCTTACCGCGCTGGTTGAGGATGGCATCGATCGCGATGGCGGTCTTGCCGGTCTTACGGTCGCCGATGATGAGCTCACGCTGGCCACGGCCGATAGGAACCATGGAGTCGATAGCGAGCAGACCAGTCTGAACCGGCTCGCAGACCGGGGTGCGGTCGATAACGCCGGGGGCCTTGAACTCGATGGGGCGACGGTGCGTGGCGACGATATCGCCCAGGCCGTCGATGGGCTGACCCAGCGGGTTGACGACGCGACCGAGCATGGCGCGGCTCACGGGAATATCCATGACGCGACCGGTGGTACGGCACTCGTCGCCTTCCTTGATGACGTTGACGGCACCGAACAGAACAGCACCGACCTCATCGCGGTCGAGGTTCTGGGCAAGGCCGTAGACGGTCTCGCCGGTCTCGGAGCTCTTGAACTCCAAGAGCTCGCCGGCCATGGCGTTGCGCAGTCCCGAGACGCGCGCGATGCCGTCGCCAACCTCGTCAACATGGGAAACCTCTTGCGTGTCGACGGTAGCCGCCAGGCCATCGAGCTTCGCCTGCAGGGCGCGGGCGATGCTTTCGGCATTGAGGGTATCGGACATAACTAGGCTTCACCTCCGTTATTCAAAATCGTGGAACCGAGGGCCTCACGCGCTGCGCGCAGCTGGGTCTTGACGGTAACGTCGCGACGCTGGCCGCGGGCCTCGAGAATCAGACCGCCGATGATGGACGGATCGACCTTCTCGATCAGGAACACCTTGCGTTTTAGATCGGCCTCGCATTTCTCGGTAATCGTGCGGCGCAGCTCGTCATCGAGCGGGACAGCCGTGGTGACGGTGACGCCTACGACGTCCTCGTCGGTCGCGGTTACCATCCGATAAGCCGATGCAATCTGCGGCAGAAGATCGAGCTGGCCGCGCTCGAACACGGTACCGAGGACAGCAAGCACCTCGGGGCTGGCGTTCGCGATGACCTCAAGCTCGTGAAGATCGCGGAACACACGGCCCTCGGCCTTAGCGGCCTCCAGGAGGGTGCGTGCATAGGTCTCGAGAACCCTGTTCTCCATGCGGCTGTTAGGCATTCAGGCTACCTGCTTCCTTTATGTAGCGCTCGATCAGACGACGCTGCTCGTCGTCGTTCTCGAGGGCCTCGCCGACAATCTTGGTCGCAACGGAGACGGAAAGATCGGCGATGGAGCCGGCAGCGGCGGCATAGATGGAGTTGCGCTCGTCCTCGGCGTTGGCGTGGGCCTTGGCAATGATGTCCTCGGCCTCCTCGTGAGCCTTGGCGATAATGCGGGCGCGCTCGGACTCGGCGTCCTGACGGGCGGCGGTCACGATGTCGGCAGCCTGACGACGGGCGTCGGTGAGGAGGGCGTCGGACTCCTTGCGGGCCTCGATGGCCTTGCGCTTGGTGGTCTCAGCCTCATCGAGGCTGTCCTTGATGCGCTTGCCGCGCTCCTCCATCGTCTGCAGAATCTGCGGCCAGGCGAACTTGGCCAAAACGATGAAGATGATGAGGAAGGCAATGAGTGCAGGGACGAATTCCGCCATCTTGGGGACGAGGATCTCGGCCTTGTTCTCAGACTCCTCGGCGAATGCCGACACCGGCATGGCGAGCATGGCGCCCGTCAGCGCAGCAGCGACTTTCGCGTGGTTGAAATGCTTCATGGCGACTACCTTCGTGCTCAATTACGAAATCAGCGTAACGACGAAGCCGATCAGGCCCAGAGCCTCGGTGAATGCAGATGCAAGAATGAAGACGGTGAAGGCACGGCCCTGGACCTCAGGCTGACGAGCCATAGCGCCCGTAGCACCGAATGCTGCAAGACCAATTGCGAGACCGGCACCGATAACGCCGAGACCATATCCGATAACTCCCACGATTCCTCCTTTGTCGTGCGCGTGTGCGCAGGATAAATACCTATGTTGTAGAGGCGCACGCGGGTGCCGCGCCTCCGAACACCAAATAAATGCGACCGCTAGTGGGCGTCAGCCTCTGCGATCTGAATGTACACGGCCTCGAGGACCGTAAAAACGTATGCCTGAACAAAGGCAACGATCAGCTCGACGGCGTAGATTACCAAAAGAATCAAAACCCACGCCACGCTGGGCAGGGCGCCCACGGCGTTCATGGCCGTAAAGTGCTCCAGCATCGGCTGGGCAAAGAGCGTGGCCATGATGGCGAACGAGCCCATGACGATGTGGCCGGCGAACATGTTGCAGAACAGACGGACGGCGAGCGTGACCAGGCGCAGGCACAGCGAGAAGAGCTCGATGACCCACACGAAGACGTTCATGGGGAAGGCGACGCCCGCAGGGGCGAGGCTCTTGAAGTACCCAAAGAAGCCGTGCTTCTTGATACCGAAATAGATGAAGTACACAAACGATACGAGTGCGAGGGCGGCGGTACAGCCGATGGCACCGGTGCCGGGCTTCATGCCGGGGATGAGGCCGATAAAGTTGTTGATCAGGATAAAGAAGAACAGCGAGGCCAAAAACGGGAAGTGCTTCTTCCAGTTGTCGCCAACGACACCCTTGGCGATATCGTCCTGCACGTACTCGATGACCCACTCGACGCCGTTAACGAAGAAGCCCTCGGGGACAACCTTCTGCTTCTTAGTAAACGCGAAAAAGACCACGAACATGACGACAGCGGCGATAAGCAGCCAGAACGAGTACTGCGTCAGGCCCGCGTTAAGGTCACCCACGACCGGAGCCGAGGAGAACTCAGCGACGAGCTCGGCGATCGCGCTGGGTAACTTGGCAAATGCGTCCAAGATTCCACCTTCCCTGTTTGCCCGCACCAAGGTGGGGCAACGCCTTTAATCCTTCATAATCACCATGCAGGCGATCACGATCCAACAAATCAAAAACCCGGCGAGCTCGCCGCACAAAAAGGCGATGAGCGCCACGGGGGCTACCAGGTGCACAATTACGACGCCCATAAAGAGCACCGCAAACGACACCATGATACCCAACATGCCTACCGTCATGTTGGCATCGCGTCGATGCGCCAGCACCGAAGCAAGCGCAAGGTACAACGGCAAAAATGCAACAAGACCGACGACGAATCCCGTTGCGATGAACGGCACGTGGCCTGCCAGCTCAACCGGCATGTGCGTTCCCTTCTCGCGACATATAGCCCACATGGAGCCATACCCCGCTCACATCGTCCTAGTATTTTAGGGCGCATGATTGCAAAATCAATGCACTGTTACCCAACCTTAATCGCGTCTTTAGCCCCTTGGGGTGTCAAACGGACAAAAGGCCGAGCACTGAGGACGAATGGGTCGCGATGGCCGACGAGCGTACTTGACAAACGCCGCCGCACCCGCGTAAGCGCAGCGCGACAGCGTTGTTGACTATTGTACGAACCGAACACGCGATGACAAGTGGAAAAACGTAAGTTAATACACAACTGTACATTTTCTTAAGACACTCTTTATACCGTACCTACGGTATAGCGCGTTTTGGGCCCTCTGTGACTGCGACGACACTCATAAATATGCGTGCAGGCGTCACTCGTACACCCGCACGCACCAATCATGCACGAATGAGCACGTGCAGCTGCCCATGCCCAGCGACTAGAGCGTGCCGTAGATGCGGTCGCCGGCGTCGCCGAGGCCGGGAACGATGTAGGCAGCCTCGTTGAGATGGTCGTCGATGGCACAGGTATAGATATGCACATCTGGGTCCTTCTCGGTCAGCGACTTGAGGCCCTCGGGGGCCGCGACGATGCACAGCATGCGGATGTCCTTGACACCGCGCTCGCGCAGGTAGCTGATGGCCATCTCGGCCGAACCGCCCGTGGCGAGCATGGGGTCGACAACCAGGCAGATGCGCTGGTCGATATCCTTGGGCATCTTGCAGTAATACTCATGCGGTTCGTGGGTAACCTCGTCGCGCTCCATACCGATGTGGCCCACGCGAGCGGAGGGCACCAGGTCGAGGATGCCGTCGACCATGCCAAGGCCCGCACGCAGGATGGGCACGATGGCGAGTTTCTTGCCGGCGAGCTGTTTGAACGTGGCGGTAGTGATGGGGGTCTCGACCTCGACGTCTTCCATAGGCAGGTCGCGCATGGCCTCGTAGCCGTCAAAAAGCGCGAGTTCGCGCACGAGCTGGCGGAACTGATTGGTGCCGGTGTTTTTGTCGCGCAGGATCGACAGCTTGTGCTGAACGAGCGGATGATCGACAAGCGTCACACGGGACGCATCGTAGGTAACGGTCATGAGTTGATTGCCCCTTTCGTTGCGGCCGTAAAACGACCTTGCTGGCATGGCGCGCAGCGATGTTGCCGCCGCGCGCCATACACATGTTTAGCGGTTTGCTGTATCGAGTGGCCCGTCGCAGCCCTACTGTGCGGTACTGAGCGAGCGCTTGACCGCATCGCGCCAGCCCGCAAGGTTTTGCTCGCGGCGCTCGGCGGACATGTGGGGAAGGAAGGTCCTAACAATCTGGGCATTTTGCTCCAGCTCTTCCAGGTCTTCCCAATAGCCGACGGCAAGGCCCGCCAAGTACGCGGCACCGATTGCCGTGGTCTCCACCGTCTCGCATTGCAGCACGGGGATATCCAGCAGGTCGGCCTGGAATTGCATGATGAACTCGTTGCGCGACGCGCCGCCATCGACAGACAGGCGTTCGATCGAAAGCCCCACGTCCTGCTCCATGGCGCGCAGCACGTCGTAGCTCTGATATGCCATGGATTCGCAGGCGGCACGTACGATGGTCGCACGGCTCGAGGCGCCGGTCAGACCGCACACGATACCGCGGGCACGCGGGTCCCACCAGGGGGCGCCCAAACCCGCAAAGGCGGGAACGAAGTAGCAGCCCTCGTTGTCGTTAATCGAAGCGGCGAGTTGTGCAGACTCGCTCACGCTCGAGATGATGCCCATGTTGTTGCGCAGCCAGTTCATGGTTGAGCCGGCGGCAAAGATAGAACCCTCGAGTGCATAGCTGATCTTCCCGTCCGCGGCGATACCGATGGTGGAGACCAGACCGTTCTTGGATTCGACGACCTCGTCGCCGGTGTTCATGAGCATAAAGCAACCAGTACCATAGGTGTTTTTGGTCTGGCCGGGATGGAAACAGCAGTGGCCGAACAGCGACGCCTGCTGGTCGCCCGCCACGCCCATGATGGGTGGCATGTTGGTCATGATGTCGCTCGCGACGCGGCCGTAGTCGCCCGAACTCCAACGAACCTCGGGCATCATGGAACGCGGAACGTCAAAGAGCGCCAGCAGGTCGTCGTCCCAATCGAGCGTATGGATATTAAAGAGTGCCGTGCGGCTGGCATTGGTGTAGTCGGTGGCAAAAACCTGACCGCCGGTGAGGTTGTAGATGAGCCAGGTGTCGATGGTGCCAAACATGAGGTCGCCCACCGCCGCGCTCTCGCGTGCGCCGTCAACGTTGTCGAGAATCCACTGCACCTTGGAGGCCGAGAAATACGGGTCGAGCGTAAGCCCCGTGCGGGAGCGCACCAGCTCTTCTGCGCCCTGCTCAACCAAATTATCGATCAGAGACGCGGTGCGACGGCACTGCCATACGATGGCGTTATAGATGGGCTGGCCGCTCACGCGGTCCCATACCACCGTGGTCTCACGCTGATTGGAGATACCGATGGCGGCGATGCGATCGGAATGAATCCCGCTCTTAAACTGAACCTCCATCATGACCGCAATCTGGCTGGCAAGGACCGCCATGGGGTCTTGCTCCACCCAGCCGGGACGCGGGAAGCTGGTTTTGACGCTGCGGCGCGCTTGGGCGACGATGCAGCCGTACTCGTCGACGATGGTCGCAAGTACCGAGGTGGTGCCGCAGTCGAGCGCCATGATGTAGGAACCGCCAAAGTCAAACGAGGCATCTTCCATGCCCAGGCTGCCCAGATTCAACGACATCGCTTACACCTTTCTGTTGCATCGGGTCGGACAGGACCCGCTCAATCTCTGATGCGGGAAGTGCGCCTTGGCGCAGGATCTGAAGCCCGCCGTGCTGGAACGACACGATGGTCGAAGCGTCGCGGCACGGCGTCTCGCCCGCGTCGACGGCCACGTCGACCCCTTCTAGAATGCGGTCTTCAACGTCGGCAAAGCTTGCCGGCGCGGGCGCGCCGTGTGTATTGGCGCTCGTACAGGCAAGTGGGCTGCCACAGGTGCGAATGAGCGCCTGTACCACGGGCGATGCCGACGCGCGAAGAGCCACCGTGTCGTCGGCGGCACGCATAAAGGTCGGCACGCAGGGAGCCGCCTTGACCACAATAGTCAGGGCGCCCGGCCAGCATCGTCGGGCAAGTATGCGTGCCTCTTCTGGGATATCCACGCCGTAGCGGTCGAGGGCCTCGGCATCATCGACCAGCCAGGCGACCGTTTGGGTGAGCTCACGCTGCTTGAGGGTAAAGATGCGACGGTAGCCGGTACCGAGCGCGGGCACCGCGGCGCCGTTGACGGCAGCCTGCGGATCGCGCGGCCACGGCAGAGATTCGCTTGTATCTTGGGGCACGGCGTCCGAGAAGGCGTTGACTGCCACAGCGACGCCATAGACGGTCTCGGTCGGGATCAGGGCCAGGCCGCCACGGCCGAGCACCTCGGCCGTACGCTCGACGGCGAGCCGATGCGGCTCGCGCGCTCCCTCGAATACCCGATAGACCGTCTGCATGTGTATGCCAGCCCCTTACGCTCTGGTGAAAGTTTGTTTACTGAGGGGCATTCTCGCACGAAACGTTTAACCTATTTGTCCACAGCGCATGTTGGTTTGGTGAGCGGCTATAGCAGTCGGTGAAAGTGAGGGGTAATTGAGCCGTGACAAGCCTCTTTACATTTCCGGCGCAGCGCTCCCGCCGCCGCGCCGCCAATGCGCTTCGTACTTTACTGACGTTGTTTGGGCTCGGTGACGATAGCTCGAACGATGCGGGGACGATCGGTGAGGTCACGGACGATGCGTACGTCCGAAAGACCCGCCTGGCGGCAGAGCTCGGCCGCGGCGTCGAGGGCGCCCTCATAGAGCTCGCAGGCAAACAGGCCGCCGGCGCGCAGCATATAGGGCGCCGCATTGAGCAGGCGGCGGAAGATATCAAGGCCATCGGCTCCGCCCTCGAGCGCCAAATCGGGCTCAAAGTCCTTGACCTCGTGCGGCAGCGAGCGCATGACGTCAGTCGGGATATAAGGCGGGTTGGAAACGAGCACGTCGAAGGTGCCCCACTCCTCGCGGGGGATAGAGCTCACCAGGTTCGTGAGGCTGAAGGCGACCTCATCGGACGTCAGCCCGAGTGCATCGCGGTTTTTGGTGGCCAGGTCGATGGCGCGCGGCTCGATATCGGTAGCGGTGCAGGCGACATGGCCACGACGCTCCCAAGCAAGGGAGAGCGAAATGCAGCCTGTGCCGCAGCCGACCTCGAGAACGCGGGCAATGCGGGGGTCGGCAGGCACAGACGCGGCGGCATCCTGCACTAGGGCCGTCTCTTGTTCGACGCCTTCGATGGCAATGCCGTATTCGTCGAGCTCGGGCTCAGCGACTTCCGCGGTCTCGGCCTCAGCTGCCTGCGCGGCGGCTTCCTCGGCCTCACGATCGGCCAGCTCCTCGGCATAAGCTCGGCTGCCCAGCACGTCTCCGCCCAACGCCGCCTCATCGGCAGCCGTGAGGTTGGCGGCACGGCGCTCGGCAGTCGCGCGTTCGTCAGCCAATGCGACTTCGGCTTTACGCGCCTGCTCGACCTCGTCGTTCCATGGCAACTCTACGCGCTGGCGGGTGGCAGCCTCGGGGCTCAGAACCTCGGCATCCAGATAATTGAGGACTTCCTCGACGAGCATCTCGGTCTCGGGACGTGGAATGAGCACGCCGGGGGCGCACGCGACGTCGATCATGCGGAACTGCGTGCTGCCGGTGATGTACTGCAGCGGCTCGCCCTTGGCGCGACGGACAACCGCCGCGTGCATGGTCTCGAGCTGCGCTGCATCGAGTGTGTCGTCCATACGCATATATAAGTCGATGCGCGCTAGGCCCGTGGCTGCGCACAACAGCCACTCGGCAGAAAGACGGGGGTGCTCTTCGCCGCGCTCGGCTAGGTACTCCTTGGTCCACTCGAGACAACGCCTGATGGTCCAGATCTCGTTTGCCATGGGTCCTCCCCTCTTAAGCGCCGGGCGGCGCGCGAATGTCGGAGCAGATTGTACGCGAGGGCGGCACGCGGCGAGAGACGATTGGAAGCGATTATCGAGAATCAGCCCAGAATTTTGCACCGGGCTCGCTCAAAGTGTTCATTCGCCGACGTCTAGATTTGCATTCGTCAAGCTTTTGGCAAGGTTGCCCCAAAACTGACCAATATCTAACCAAGAACTTGCCAAATCACTTGACGTGCGACGCACCAAAAAGGGCCCCGCGACTTCTTGGACGATATTTCGATCAATATTTTCAATTGCAGATGAAGGCTGTTAATTACTTTGAGCAGGTAGACAGCTTAATTTCCAACAAAGTAGATTAAATAAACTCGAAAAGTAATTTACCCAACCTAGTCATTTAAGAACGTCCCCAATGACTACCTCTGAGGCGCCGCAGGTTGAGCATAAGTCCCCAATGACTACCCGCCGCAGGTAGAGGACGGACAGCGAGCGCCGTCCAGGGCGAATAAGTTGGCATGAAAAAGGCAAGGCATAGACCTTCTGGTCATGCCTTGCCTTTTGAATGACAAATTGTCGCCCTGGGCGGCGCGCAGCGTCGGCCGGTCCGCCGTTCGGTAGAACGGCGGAACCTACTACACGGCCTGTGCCAGCTTCTCGGCACGCTCGGCGGCGGCAAGCGCCTCGATGACGGCACCGAGTTGGTCGCCCAGAAGGACGCCGTTGTAGGTGGAGTTGAAACCGATACGGTGGTCGGTCACGCGGTCCTGGGGCTGGTTGTAAGTACGGATCTTCTCGGAACGGTTTCCGTGGCCAATCTGGCTCTGGCGCTCGGCGCCGAGCTCGGCCTGCTGCTTCTCGAGTTCCATCTCGTACAGACGGGCACGCAGCATCTGCATGCAGACCTCGCGGTTTTGAATCTGGGAACGCTGCTCCTGCGACTGCACCACGGTATTGGTGGGCAGGTGGGTAATGCGCACGGCGGAGTAGGTGGTGTTAACGCACTGACCGCCAGGACCGGAGGCACAGTAGGTATCGATGCGCAGGTCGGACTGGTTGATCTGAACGTCGATCTCCTCGGCCTCGGGAAGCACGGCGACAGTTGCCGTGGAGGTCTGGATGCGGCCCTGGGACTCGGTCTTGGGAACGCGCTGGACACGGTGCACGCCGGATTCGAACTTCATGACGGAGTAGACACGGTCGCCCTCGACCTTGAACTCGATGGACTTAAAACCGCCGGCCTCGCTGGGGCTGGAGTCGAGCACGGTGGTCTTCCAGCCACGCGACTCGCAGAAGCGTTGGTACATCTTGTACAGGTCACCGGCGAAAATGGCCGCCTCGTCGCCACCTGCGGCGGAGCGGATCTCGACGATGGTGTTCTTGTCGTCATTGGGGTCACTCGGGATGAGCATGTACTTGATGTCTTCCTCGAGCTGGGGAAGCTTGTCCTCGTTCTCGGAGATGTCCATCTGGAGCATCTCCTTCTCGTCGGCATCGGTAGTGTCACGGAGCATTTCTTTGGCAGCCTCGATGTCGTCGAGCGCGCCGATGTACTCGCGCGCAGCGGCAATGAGGTCGGACTGGTGCGCGTACTCCTTGTTGAGACGCGTGAACTCCTTGATGTCGGAGGCGACGGCCGGGTCGGAAAGCTTCTTCTCGAGCTCCTCGTAGGCCTTGATGATCTTTTCGAGCTTGTCGCGCATGGCGGAACTCCTTTATATGCGTGAAGGTGAAAATCGGCGGAATTGATGGGGCGCATGGCGCCGTTGCGGGGTAAGCCCAGCTAGAACATGTCGATTTTCAGATACATGCGCATCCCTTCGCGTATAGGGTACATAGTTGCGGTCTAACCCATATATGATAGCGTGCGCAGGCAAACCTGCATATAACCCGCACGGAATGAGTGGACGTAGTCGTTGGGGACGTTCCTTAACGACGAGTCGTTTAAGAACGTCCCCAACGACTACAACGGCTAACAAAGGGACTGTCGCTTTGTCACATTCTAGAGCGTTTGAAGCAGAGCGATGAAAAAGTGGACACCCTGGAGGTAGGCACGGCGGGTAATGCGCTCGTTGGTGCCGTGGACACCGCGATCGCACTCGTCATCGTCGACCACAAACGCCGAAAAGCGAATGCATTCAGAGCAAATACGCTGATAGTTAGCCGCATCGGTGGCACCGATCACAGTTGAGGGCACAATGCCGACAGCAGCCCCGCCCGCCGCATTCGGTACGTTTTCCTCCGCCCCCTTTTGATCACGAAAGTAGCGGGCGGCAATAGCGCGAACGGCCTCGAGCCCCGGTCCGCCAACACGTGGGGACGGCGAAGGTTCTGAGCTGCCGGGGCCAAGTTCGACCTCCACGCGCCCGGTAAGGCCCGCAGCGGCAACGGCCTCGCGGCAACGGTCAACAACATCAGCCACGCCCGTGCCCTCGAGCATGCGGAAGTTAATATTGGCCCACATATCCTGCGGCATCACGTTGGCGCCAGTGCTGCCGCCCTCAATCTGCGTGGGCGCACAGGTAGTGGTCACGAGCGGATAGAGCTTGTTGCTGGCGAGGCAGTCGCGAACAATGACGCCTCCGTTGGCGGCAATCTCATCCGCCGTGTAGAGCCCCAACTCGACAAGCTGCGCGGCAAGCAGATCGGTCACGCGCGTCGGCCACTCGATATCGCAGATTGCGGCGATAGCGCGGCTCAATACCTCGAGCGATGTGCCGCCGTAGGGGTTGGACGAATGTCCGCCTTCGCTCTTCGTCTTGAGCACGATATCGGCATAGCCCTTCTCGGCAAGGTCGGCATGCATAAGCCAGCCCTCGCCCGCGCCGTACTCGGCAGCCGAAACAATACGGTAGTCACCCTCGTCAATCAGGTATTCAAGTTCAACGCCGCGCTCCTCGAGCACGCGGCCGATGGCCCCCGCTCTCTAGAGCAGCGTAACCTCGAAGGCGCGCTTGTCGGTGGCGCCGGGAGCCAAGGTGATGGTGTTGACCTTGTGCTCGAAGACGTCGTCCTCGGTGTCCATGGTGGTATGTCCGGTCCAAGGCTCGAGCGCCACGAACGGGGCGTCGTTGGCGGCAGACCACACGCCAATGTACTTAAAGCCCTCAAAGTCAATCTTGACGCCGTGGCCCGACTTGCGACCGCGCAGCGTGAGCGTGGAGCCCGGGGTATCGGTGAACATGATGGCGTCGTTGTCGAAGCTACGGTGTGTGATGGGCAGCACGTCCGAGTTATCGGGAGCCTTGTAGCTTCCCTCGAACGTCATAAGGCCATCGGGCGTGATGATGGGGGCCTCGTTAGTCCAAGCCTCGGTAAACGCCAGCTCGTAATCCTCGAACGCCTCGTCCTCGGCACCGGGAACGGGCACGTTAAATGCGGGGTGGCCGCCCACCGAAAACGGCAGGTCCACGTCGCCGGTGTTGGTGACGGCAAAGGTCTGCGTAAGAGTGGCGTCGCCAGTCAGGGCATAGGTCATGTTGAGCTTAAAGTGGAACGGGAAGGCCTTGAGCGACTCGGGCGTATCGGTGATCTCGTAGGTGACGGACGAACCGTCCTCCGACACCTCGACCAGCTTGTGCTCCACGATACGCGCGATGCCATGGCGCGCCATCTCGCAGCTGCCGGCCGCAGACGTCGCCGTGTTGTTGCGCAGCGAGCCCACAATGGGGAACAGGATGGGCGCATGCTTGCCCCAAAAAGCGGGATCGCCCTGCCACAGATACTCGTTGCCGTTGAGGGCAAGGCTCGTGAGCTGGGCGCCCATGGAATCGATGGCCGCGGTGAGGCCGCCGCGCCTGATGGTAGTGACGGTAGACATGCTACTTCCTCCAAAAGTAAACAATAGTGTCGAGAACTATTGTCCCACTCTTGGCGGCGGGACGGGACGGCAGGCGATTATTGAGTAGCCATAGCGGAAATGGGCGGCGAGCGCCTACTGGGTATCCACGTAAAGGTCAAACCCGCCCTGCGAGGTGGTGTCGACCGTATCGGGCGCCCGCGAGTTAAAGCTCGCGGGAACCATTCTTTTCGAGGCACGAAAACGCGTGCCGTCGGTGGCGACAGGTGGCTCATCGACCGTAAGTTCGTAGTCGCCGGGCTTGAGCTCGATACCGTCACCTTCGGAATTGACGTATTGGTGCTCGTCGATCGCTTGTCCCTTGAGCGTACGGCCCACGATATGGATGAGCATCTGGCTGTCGCCGCGCGCGGTATCCCACGTCGCGCCGTCCTTGACCTCGACCGACACATGCACCGAGCGCGTACGGCTGAGCGATTGTTCGACGGAGATCTCGACCTTGGCGGCGTCTTGGCGCTGCTGCTCAACATGGCTCCAAACGCTGCCGATTGCCGAGCAGGCGATAACGCCGGCCATGAAGGCGATGAGGATGGGGCCGAGCGGAGAGCGCCGGCCCGCGCCTTCCTCGCGAGCCAGATCGGGGCGATGCGTGGGCGCAGGCGCCTGGGCGCCCTGCGCGGGCACGTCGAGAATGCTAAAGGATGCCGTGCTGTCGGGGTCGATAGTGTGACGCGGCTGTGGGGTCCTTGCCGGCGAGATGGACATGTCGGCCGGCTCACCCAGTGTGGCCGTGGCGTCGGCCTTTGCCTCGTCGGCCTCAGCCTGGGCCCAGGCCTGTTCAAAGGTTAGGGGTTCGGCCGAGTCGGAAGCGGCGTCCGTCTTGACGGTGTCGTTGCCGCTCTCGTCCTCGTCGCTCGACACGTCATGCGGCGCGGGCTCGTCCCACTCCTCGTCCGGAACCTCGCCCTCGCTATACCACCATTCAAAGTTATCGATATCCATACGGGGCGCCCCTTAGGCCTCGCAAATAAACACTTGCTAGCCTTATACCCCCAGACGGCACGAGGGCGCGCACGGAATGCGAAAAGGACTGCTCCTTTGTCGCATCGAAACGGATCTGTTTACGTTTAGCCGCGGGTAATCTTATTTCTCAACAAGAAGTCGACTGCCCCCACGATTCTGATGCCATCGATGTCCGTTGGATGGTCGCCATCCCTGACAATCAGGATCTTCTCATACGAATCAGGAATTTTTCCTAGCGTGCTTAGCTTGAGCGGTCGCAGCTCGCGTTCCCTCGTCGCCTCGGCATCGATCCGTTCGGTAACCTGGATATATTTGCGGTCTGATCCCTCGCCGATTGCGACAAAGTCGATTTCCCCCGCGCGTAGATGGCCGCAAAACACTTCGTATCCTTCAAAGACAAGCTGGTTGTAGATAACGTTCTCGAGCATCCTTCCGCTATCGCTACCTCTATATCCGTCAAGATAGCTGCGAATTCCCGTATCAGCTATGTAATATTTACCGCCTGTCTTAAGAAGCTCCCGCCCCTTGATGTCATACCTTTTTACTTTGGTAAACAGGTACGTCTCTTCCAGAGCGTCAATATATGCCGACACCGTCGATGCGTTGGTCTTACCGCCCGCTGATTCGTTGAGCGTCCCTACGATTTTGTTGACCGAGGTTTGGTTGGAGATGTTGTCTGCCAGATACGCACAGAGCCGCTCGAGAACATCGCGCTTGGTGATAGCTCCGCGACCCCTACGCGTCACACGCGACAGGATATCGCGCGCGACGATCGTCTGGTAGAGGCTACGGATATAGTCGCGACACAGCTCACGTCTCGGCTCATCATGGGCCAGAAACGGCATGCCGCCATAGGTTATGTACTGCTCAAGCACGGTATTTGAATTAAGGCGATCGCCCGTCTTGGAAACAAGTTCGACCCTCTCACCAAGCCCTTCAGCGGCGACCGCATCAATCGAGTGAAAATCAAGATATTCGCCAAACGTGAGAGGCTGCATCTTGACCTCGACATATCGGCCCGAGATAAGCGTTGCGAGCTCGCTCGATAGCAAAAAGGCATTGGAGCCCGTGACATAGATATCGCACGGCAAATCCACTCGGAGCGAGTTGACCGCCTTTTCCCAACCTTCGACATTCTGGAGCTCGTCAAAGAACAGGTAGGGATGATCGATGCCGTCGATGCGCTCCCGAACCATACGATAAAACGTCAGATAATCCGTAATTCCCGCGTACTCTAGAGATTCCATCTTAAAGGTCAGCAAACGCTCGGCTGGCACCCCCTGTTGCGCCAGATAGTCCCTCATCATGTCCAATAACGTTGATTTGCCACAACGGCGTATGCCCGTCACGATTTTGATGAGGTCGGTATCCTGAAAAGCAATGAGTCGATCAAGATAACGGCTTCGGCGAACGATATCCATAGAGACTCCCTAGCGCCCGACCAGACATGAAATCTTATAAACTTGCATTTTTTGCAAGTTTATAAGATGTTACCTTAGAAACTTGCAGAATTTGCAAGTTTCTAAGGTATGGAATGTGACAAACGGACTGCCCCTTTGTCACATTAGCTTTGCGCTGCTCATGTACCTTTTCTCGGTGTCATGCATCACGCACTTCATGGGCGTGGCACACCGCCGCCATCCCAAGTCGATAGTACTCGCAAGCTCGGTTGAGCCCATGGGTTTAACGTCGGCATCACGTTTGGCACCGCAGTGGGCGGCACCGTGGTAGGCAGCGTTGGCATTGCGTACGTAGGCGCAGTGGGCGCCGCGTTCTCGCTTGTGGCCTGGGCGCTCACGCTGGTGACGATTAAGCTCGCCCGCTGGAAACGCCGTCGTCAATCAACACAGCCCCGGATGCAGGCATAGGGGCGAACATAGCCCAAGGTGGCGAGCAACCGGTGAAAACCGTCCCATACGAGTAGTGTCTATCCGCCTGCAAGCTCCGACAGTGCGATTTCGTGTATTTCAAATACACGAAATGCGCGTGGGGCAACTCAAAGGCGGCGGCAGACACATTGTCTGCCGCCGCCTTTTATACTGGATTTTATAGATATGTGGGGCGTTTACTCCATACCCAGCAGCTCGCGCATCTGGGTTGCGTAGTTAGATGCCATGTTGCCGTAGACAATCTGCACGCCGCCGTTAACATGCACGATGCCACGCGCTTCGAGCTTTTCGGTAAACTCGGCGTCATCAACCACCTTGTCACAGTCATTGAGCTGGATGCGCAGACGGGTGAAGCAGGCCTCGACAGACTTAATGTTGTTGTCGCCGCCCACTGCCTCAACGATGGCGGGAATGAGGTCGCTGATCACGGTCTTGGGAGCCTTTTCGGCCTCATCGCCAGACTCTTCCTCACGGCCAGGGGTCTTTAGATCCTTCTTAAGAATGATGAACTTGAAGACGAAGTAGTACACCACGAAGTAGATGGGGCCGAGGAACAGGATAACCTGCCAGTTGGAGCCCTTGGCTGCACCCATAATGCCGTTAAAGATCAACGACAAGAGCGGGCCGCCAAAGGATGCGGAGCCGGCCACGTTGAACTGCAGGATATAGGTCAGCGCATAGGCAAGACCAGCCATGAGAGCGTGGAACACGTAGAGGATGGGCGCGATAAACAGGAAGGAGTACTCGAGCGGCTCGGTAATGCCGGAGAGGATGCAAGGCACCACGATGGCAATCATGAGCGCTGCGGTCTTCTTCTTGTTCTTGGGAAGCGCCGTCTTGTAGAAGGCGAGTGCAGCACCGGGCAGGCCGAACATGGCGAAGATAACCTTACCGTTCATGACAAAACGGCTGACCTCGATGTTAAACGGCGTGCTAGGAGAGCCCAGGATCGCGTTGTAGATATTGATAGCGCCCTGAACGGTCTGGCCGTCGATGGTCTCGACGCCACCGAGCGACGTGAAGAAGAACGGTAAATAGACAAAGTGATGCAGACCAAAAGGCAGGAGCATGCGCTCGCCAGAGCCGTAGACAAATGCACCAAAGGCACCCGTAGTCTTGATGAACTCGGACAGCGCGCCGAGAGCGTTCTGGATAAACGGGAAAACAAAGGACATGACCAATGCGAGGACACTGCATGAGAGCAGCGTTACCGCCGGGATAAAGCGTGTGCCGTTGAAGATGGAGAACACGGCAGGCAGCTCAATCTTGTAGTAACGGTTATGCAGCCATGCGACGATTGCACCCACCAGAAGACCGCCGATAACGCCCGTGTCGAGCGTGGTGATACCGAGGATCGTGCTCTGGCCCGTCGTAAGATTGGCGGGATCGATAACGCCAGTCGCCGTAAGGAACGTGCCCATCACGGAGTTCATGCACATGTAGCCCAAAAAGCCACAAAGCGCCGCGGTAGCCTTCTCGGACTTGGCGAAGCCATAGGCGAGACAAATCGAGAAGATAACCGGGATGTTGCTCATAACGATGCCGGCTGCGGCCTTAAGAATCGAAAAGAAAATCGCAAAGCCCGGAGCAGCAAGCCAGGGAACAGCTGCCGTAAGGGTGGGGCTGGTAAAGGCATTGCCAAAGCCCTGAAGGATGCCGGCGATTGGCAGGATCAGGACAGGCGTCATGAGGACTTTGCCCAGGCGCTGGAACTTTGCCAGCAGCTCATCTTTGTTCATGGGATACCCCTCTTAAAGAAACGGGGCGTGCAGTTCTACAACCCACACGCCCCATAACAGTTATCAAACGCTATGGAACTAGCTACTTAAGCTCCGGCCAGTAATCCTTATTGGCCTCGATGAGCTTATCGAGCACCTTACGCGCCTTCTTTGCGTCACCGACCAGACGATTAAGCGTGAGTGCCTGCAGGGCCTTCTCGTAGGAACCCTCCATCCAAGCCTCAACAGTCAGGCGCTCATAGGCGTACTGGTTCTCCATAAGACCGCGATAGAAGGTGCCAATCTTGCCAACAGCATAGGGCTGCGGGCCATTGGCGCCCACGCTTGCCGCGACCTCGACCATGGCGTCATCGGGCATACCCTCGATAATGCCGTTGTTGGGCACGATGACAATGAAGGTCTTATTGGTGTTGCGATAAATGGCCGAGGTGATTTCCACGATCATATCGCCATGAGCATCGTTCTGCACAACCGAGGAGTTCTTTGCGGTGCCGACTTTGGCAACACGCTCGCACTCGGCGAACACGCGCTTCTCGCGACCGTTGATAACCTCGTCGGAGCGAGTGTAGTCGGGGTCGAGGTGAGCGACCTTGTACTCGGGATACAGATAGTACTGCAGATAAGTGTTGGGCAGATAGTCGGGGAAGTCCTCGAGCATGTCCTTGACCATGGCGTAGGTATCAAGCCAGGACTGGTCACGCTGCTCGGCATCGGCAGGAAGGAAGCCGTTCTTCTTCGTGTACTCCTTAATCTGCGGGACGAGGTCATGGCCCTCTTCATCGTAGATGTGCTTGAACCAACCAAAGTGATTGAGGCCAAAGTACACGGGCTCCGTCTTGCTCATATCGCGACCGAGCAGGCGACCGTAAGAGCGCATGAGGTTGACAGGCTGGTCGCAGATGTTGAGAACGCGATGCTCATCGGGCAGAACGCGCTCGAGACCATATGCCACAATAGCAGCCGGATTGGTGTAATTGATAATCCACGCCTCCGGGCTATGGGCGCGAACGTCGTTGACGATCTCAACCATGTCATTCATGGAGCGCATACCGTAAGCCATGCCGCCAGGGCCCACCGTTTCCTGGCCGATGATTCCCATATGCAGCGGAATCTTCTCGTCCTTGCTACGCATCTCGTAGCCGCCGGTACGAATCTGGCAGAGCACAAAGTCGACGTCGGTGTAAGCCTCGTCCTTATCGGTGGTGTAACCAAACTCCACACCGGGCTCCTCCTCGGCGAAGAGGATCTTGCCAAACTCGCCGATCGGACGCTGGCGCTCGGCATCGATGTCATAGAGCATCACGCGGTTCAGCGGCAGAATGTCCATGTGCTTGGTCAGGGCTTTAAGAATGCCAGGGCACCACGTGGAGCCGCCGCCAACGATCACAATATTGAGCTTATCCTTCATGTTCCGTCCCTCCAGGGTTGGCTGATCGGTGTTCTCGAAGACCTTGGGCTCCGCGGCTGTCCTCGGCTTGCTTCGTTTCGATTGGTATTTTGCGACATAAGGTCGTTTGCAAGTCCCCGTGTGGGCCAATGCGAAACGGGGACACATGATTTCGCTCACGACACAGATATGTGTAGGCAGACACGCGCGTTTGCCCAGTTCATGGGCAATAGGCAATCTTGACCGATTACCGATTTCTCACCTGGCTACACAAAGCGGTACCATATGTACGGCGAGGTGCGAGGGGCTGAAACATCTTATGAAAGATCAAGAATCTTTTTATGATCATGTGCGAGCTGGCGAGAGCAAGCTCAACGATCTCGAAAGCGAGATCATGCGCTACATCATCGAGCTGCGTGATGATATTGACGATGTCACGCTTAAGAGCGTTGCCGAACGGTTCTTCGTCGCTCCCAATACAATCGTCAGGCTTGCCCATAAACTTGGCTTCTCGGGGTTTACGGAGCTCAAACAATCGTATTCCGCCTCGCTCGATCGCAATCGATTCACTATCGAGGCACTTCCTCTTGATACCCAGCTCGTACAGACCAAAGATCTGCTTAACGACCGGGTCATCGATTCGGTTGTGAGTCTTATCCAGGACGCCTCGCATATCGTCTTCTTCTGCTCGGGCTTTTCGAAATACCCGTGCCTCGAGATGGCTGAAAAGCTCAAAATAATGGGCAAGAATACCGACACGCTCAGTGAACGCCACGTCATGAGGCATTACGCAGAACTCCTCGGCAAAAACGACCTGGTCTTCAGCGTTTCCGTAAGCGGCGAGACGCAGGTGTCTATTGACGCCACATCGATAGCCAAAACGCGCGGATGCAAGGTTGTCACGCTCACCGGCTTTTCTCGAAATTCCCTCTCGAAACTAGCCGACTACCCTATCTACACCGTGCAAAAAGAAATCCGCTTGGGCAGCATGGACCTCGACAGTCGATTGATGTTCTATTACGTTTTCGAATTGATATTTGAGCGCTACTTCAAACTGGCCAAGAAATAAAACTTGGTATGCGCCCGGCTTCGACTCTTTAGCAGCCTTCTATATGAAAGGTATCGCCCTATGCAACGCGTACTGTTTATCTGTCATGGGAACATCTGCAGATTCAGAAAAATGCCTAGCTAGTTAGGATCCCGGCGAACCATATCGCGTACCTTACGACGTTTTTACGACTTTGAGCCCCGATGCGATATTGCCGTGATGGAGAAAAGCAACTCCTTTCGCCTTTCCCCAGTAGCTGAAGAACGGAGAATCGAGCATAAGCATTCCTTTCCGGTCGTCTCAAACCTCTGCAATTTGGAGGGTAAATCGCGAAAGCTAATATCTCAAACACCAGAAAAATCAAGTCGATGACCTCGCTCAACATTCACGATGTTAGTGTCGGAAAAATTTAGCCAAATATAGTCGGCCGAGATTGACCAATCCCGGCCGACCCATTTTGGCCAACACGCCCGCATCTATGACTTTCCTATCGCATTCCTACATCCCCTCGGGCTGGATCCCCCTCACCTTCACCGCCTGGGGGACGGCCTCCACCGAGTACGTGTCGAGCCCCCTGCCGCGGTAGCTCGGGCCCCGCATCACGAACACCGACGCCTTGTCGAGCAGCCTGTCGAGGGCGGCGTGTTGGCGCCACCAGCGTAGTGGCGGCGGGGAGGCACGGTGGCCATTATTCGGTGACCGGGATTGGTCAAAATCGGTTGACTATTAGCGGCTAAAATCGCCCGGCGCTAACAACGACGCCCACCATCGCATGCTAGTTACAAGAAGCGGATGCACTAGTATTCTTTCAATCGACTTGCAAACCCCTTCAAGCGTCCAACGCAATGGCGTGCTTTCAGACGCAACGCCTCCTTGCGTCCGCATTATTGCTTTGTTAGACTCTACGGAAGAATTCAGCGCAGGCCCATATGCCAAGCCAGCGCCCCGGAAAGGAAAAGGATTCGTGAAGCTGTAGACGATACATATCGACGCCAATTTGCAAATTGCCATCTATCCAAGAATAAATCTGGCTGCACATTTGTCGTATCGTCTTTTCACTGATCCTCGTATATCCTAAACACTACCTTTGCGAGCATTGCCGTCGACTCATTTTCTTTCAGCTTGACTCGAGTCGACGGGCGTTCACGTTGGTCGGAACGAGCCAATCAGAGCATATGCGGCAAAACGCGGCCTCCCATGCCGAGGAGGCACAATGTCAAGAACCAATTTGAACAGCTCCACCACCCTCGTTCTTTCCCATATTACTTATGCATATCCTGGCAGCGCAATGCCCGCACTCGACAACGTGTCGGCGACATTTGCCCCCGGCTGGCACGGCATCGTCGGAGACAACGGGTGCGGGAAATCAACTTTCGTCCGCATTGCGTGCGGACTTCTGATTCCAGATCGCGGCGTCGTTTCACCGCGTCTCGTCTCCGCATATTGCGCGCAAGAAGCCGGAGTCGAACCGCCCATGCTCTTCGATTTTGCGTGCGACTTCGCCCCGGCGACCACGCACCTCAGAAGGATGCTCCGCATCACCGATGATATGCTCTGGCGTTTTTCCGAGCTCTCCGGTGGCGAGCAGAAGAAAATTCAAATAGCCGTCGCGCTTTGGCAGAATCCCGATCTTCTGGCAATGGATGAACCGACTAACCATGTGGACGCAGAATGCAGAAGGCAGATTTGCAAAGCACTCGCCGAGTACAAGGGTATTGGCCTCCTCGTCTCGCACGACCGTGCGTTGCTCGACTCCTTGGCAAATGACTGCCTGTGCTTTGAGTCGGGGCACGTCACCATGCGCCCCGGCAACTACTCCCAAGCTCGCTCGCAGGCGAATCTGGAGCGCGAAAGCGCGGCGCGGGCCAAATCGATTGCGCGATCCGAAGAAAAGCGCATGAAGGCTGAGTATATCAGGCGCGTTGAAAACGCCTCACGGTCCGCATCCAAGAGAAGCGCCCGTCATGTCGATCCGAAGGATCACGACGCGAAAGCACGAATCAAACTCGCCATTCTCACTGGCAGAGACGGCGTTGCGGGCAAGCTCGCTTCGCGCATGGACTCCCGAATCCAGCGCGCGCAAGCCGCCGTCGACGCCCACCATGTCGAAAAGCGCTACGAAAGCACCTTGTGGATGGAAGCGCAACCCAGCCCGCGCAAAACACTGATTCACGTCAGCTCAGATCGCATACCGTGCGGCCCGAGGCAATCTTTGCGGGTTCCCGAGATTTATCTGGGAAATACCGATCATCTGGGCATAAGCGGCCCCAACGGAGCGGGGAAAACAACACTGGTCAAGCATATCCTGGAGATATTGGAAGGCCGCAAGGCCACGGGATTGGACATTCGCACGCTGTATATCCCTCAGGAAGTCGACGATTCATCCTCAATTGAATTCCTCTCGGAAATCAAGGACCTGCCCCAAGCCGAACGTGGAGCCCTGCTTTCGATCGTTGCGCAACTCAATTCGGATCCCGAACGAATATTGTCCGGCGAGAACATCAGCCCGGGGGAGCTGCGGAAGCTCATGCTCGCCCGCGGTATACTAGATGCCCCCGAAATCATCGTCATGGACGAACCCACGAATCACCTGGACCTGCACTCGGTGGAGGCACTCGAGCGAGCGCTTTCCGCCTTTCCCGGCGCGCTTGTTTTGGTGAGCCATGACGAGCAGTTCCTCTCGGCCTCATGCCCCCTCCGCTTGGATTTGGCCCCAGAAGAGGAGCACACTATTGGTCAGCCCCTCCTCTAGCGCTCAGGCATGTCTTCTGCAAGCCGCCTTCTTCTGATATCCCCTCCCCCGTTTTGCAAGCAACTCAGCGCAAATGGCCCATCCCCCTCAGCCTGAAGGCTCAGCGACACCAACGATACCGACGATTCAATATCTGGATGTCCATATTTGCCCCATCTGGGTGATTATTAAATTGTGTTTGTTCCGTGATTGAATACTTTGTCATCATTACGCCCCACTTCTTCTCATCAGAGGACGTCGAGAACGACAGGTCCTTGCGAAATAATCCCAGCTCAGAAGCTTATGGCATGATGTGCTCACCGAGTGCTCGATGACGGTTGACGAATCGTCGGTAATATCCAATTTTAGGAAAGAGGTGTGTATGACCCGACCGAAGATCATGCGCGGACCGTTTGAATGCGGCTCCATCTCAACAACCAGTACGGCAATGTCGTCTATAAAGGAGTCTTCGGCGAGCATGCCGACTTGTTCTGAACGAGCTGTTCGACATGCCCTGAAGGCCGAAGAGATGTTCTCTCGCGTCATGTATCGCCAGATTCTTTGTGCCCACACGAAGCTCCATGGGGCAATGTTTGGGGACGATGATCTTCATGCCGCAACAAGAAATGTCGAGGAGATCTTGCGCAACGTCCTGCGCCTCTATCTCGATGTCCACGGCGAGCCGCAACGCGGAGTCAGCAAATAATTGGATTGAGAGGAGTTCGAGTATGAGGAAATTGAATCAGTTTATGAAGTTCGATTGGGAAGCTTTTGCGAAAGGCAAGCGTTTCCTTTGTGTCGGAGGTGGTAAATGGGTTGATTAAAACACCAAAGAGCATCGCGGCACCAAGATCGACGTGGTGATCACAACCGATAACACGCAGTATCACCAAAACGAAGGCGAGGTGGTCAGCAATCGTTTCGAGAAGCTTTCCATCAAGGTTTCGAACGATATCGAGATTCCCGTCAATCAGCACGTCATTCCCACCGGCGTGGTCGCAAAGGTTTACGGTGATTATCGCAACCAGTTGTCCATCACGGCGGACGGCATTACCGTCATCCCCGCGAAGGGCTAGGTGATTGTGGTGCGTTACTCCAGTGGCGCACCGGCGATCGTGTATTCGACCCCCAGCGCAAAGCTTTGTGTGCTGGGGGTCGCTTTATTTGCGGTCGCCGCGTGCGTTTATTGCATCGGGCTATTCGTGAACACCATTCTTGCGCCCATCGCCATAGAGCCCAGTACGGTGATGGCGTTTGGCGGCAACCTTACCTCCGCAGCGGCCACTCTTAGCCTCGCTGGGACCATGTTGTTTGCGGGAGGGATCACACATTACGTCATGCTATCTGAATCAACACGGTTGCATGCACGCATTAGGAAGGGGCTCTTTGATCCACGTTACGGGAATCCTCTACACCTGCGAGAAGGCGAGCTTCTTCCCGACATCTCTTGCAAAGAGACGGCTCCTGGACAGTTCGAGCTCGCCATCTCAACCTCATCCTCAACGGCAGAAGAAATATCGAAGATGGGACCTAGCATTAGCTCCCGACTTCGCGGAAGGTTCTCCCGCTACGCCGTCGTACTTGCCGAAGCAGACGTCGCATGCAATCAAGTGACCTTCTTCCTTGAAGATGTGACGTTGCATCGAGAGATCAAGGCATCGCGTGTCGAGGATTTGTGCCCGGCGAACGCCTACGAATTCCGCGTTCAAAACGGCACGAGCATCGACCTCCGCACCTCCGGTTCCATGCTCATCGCTGGAAAGACCACGGGCGTGATCGCCCTCTTGCTCCAAGCCCTGTTGGCTGGTCCTGACGGACACGGATCGCAAGTCCTCATCATAGACCCCAAGCAGGCCGAGCCCTCCCGACTTCCTCGCGTGGTTTCACTGAATGCTGACAGGGACGCTCGCGCAATCCTGTCTGCGTTATCACGGTTCGCCGACAGCATCAAAGAGCGACAGAGCTTCCTCAACGACAGGTCGACAGAGACGGGAGACGCCGTGCACTGGTGGGATGCGAGGCTTCACGTTTCGCTTCTCTTCATGGATGAGTACGTGGCACTCCGCACGCTGTTTCCCAAGCGCGCGAGCAAGGAGGACCCCGATTACTGCCTCGCGACGTTTGATGGGCTGGTGAAGCGCATCGTAACGATGGGGGCGAGCGCGGGCTGCTACGCCATCATCTCGATCGCCGAGGCGTCTGTTGAGGAGGGGGGCTTGCCGTCGATGCTGCGCTCGGCGTGCAGCACCCGCGTCCTCTTCAAGCCGACGCTTCCCGAGGCGCGGCTCATATGGGGCGCGGAACGCCTGCTCGACCTCGGTGCACCTCGCACCTTCTCCCCGGGCGACGCTTGGTTCAGCAGTACGGACGGGGCGCACGACCGCATCGGCTTTGTGCATTTTCCGATCATGGACTTCCCCGTGTACCGCGAGCTTGGGCGGCTCCTTGACCTGTACTTCAGAGAATAACCACCGCGGGGTCCGCTTCGCGCAGCAAAAGCGGACCCCGTCGATTGTTCCATTACTTGAAATTCTGCTCATTTATGCGCCTTGGGGAGCTTGTTATCCCAAGGCGCACCCTCGGGCGCGTTCCAAAATCGTCCCGAAATAGCTCATTTACGAGAAAGGACTCGGAACCATGACCAATTCTCTGCCCATGAAGACCCGCGCGATGATGTACGAGCAGCAGCTCGATCACCTGCCCCGTCTTGTGGACGAAATGTACCGAAGAATCGAAACACTCGCCCCGAAGCGCTATGCGGGCATCGTGCACGACAGCGACACGACGGACGCGGGACGTCCGGCAGCCGCGCATCTTCACGTGATGATGGAGTTCCAGAATCCGCGCTCGCTCAATAGCATCGCGAAGCTCCTTGGAGATAAACCTGAGCGCATCGAGGCTTGGAAGGCAGGTGTGGAAAACGGTTTTTCCTACCTGTGCCACAGAACGGATGGCGCACGATCCAAGCATCAGTACGACCCCAAAATCGTGCGCTCCAATTTCGATTACCCAGCGCTACTTGCTTCTATTGAGTCGCGCGTTGCTCGAACGAGGTCCCATAGCAGCATCAAAGTCCTTCTCGATGACCTTCTCGAAGGTCGTATCGACAAGGAGTCCTTGATCTCTCAGCTCTCCGGATCCGAATATGCCCGGACATAGCGTCAGATCGAAGACGTTTATGCACGCCGCCTTCAGGTTCAGGCCCGGGAATGGCGGGGGTTGATGCTCAAGGGCGAAAGAAGGGTGGAATCAGTTTGGATCTTCGGGCCTGCTGGAACGGGGAAGTCCACCCTCGCAAAGCTCTATGCGAAGCGGAAGGGCGAACCGTTCTTCGTCTCTGGATCTACGAGAGACATCTTTCAGGGGTATGAGGGCAAGCACACGGTGATTCTTGACGAACTTCGTCCCTCATCCATCCCCTACGCCGACCTGCTTCGCATCACGGATCCCTATGCGATGGAGCATGAGGTGATGGCACCGTCCCGATATTCCGACAAAGCGATAGCCGCCGATCTCGTAATCGTCACGACGCCCTACAGCCCCTTGGAATTCTATGGAGAACAGATGCGCCGATCCGCGACTTATCGTCCGCAAAACGATGTCGACGGATTTGGTCAACTTGAGAGGCGCCTCTCCGTCGTTGCGGAGATGCAGACGAGGGAGATCTGTCTCTCTGAGTTTAGGCACGATCTCGACGGATACTGGCCGGTCGAAGGTTCCTCTCGTACAAACCCATATTCGAGTTATGCGCGAGGACTCGCCCCCTCGTCCTGCGCCAACGCTCTTTATAAAGAGCTTCTCGACACCGTTTCGCACTTGACAGCTTAACCAATCGGGCCCCGTGCGATAATCTTGAAATATCGCATCGGGGCTCTTTTCTGAACAGGAAGGAGCCTGCTAGTGACTGTGAGAAAAGACAGCAAAGGGCGAATCCTCAGACGCGGGGAAAGCCAGAGAAAAAACGGCCGTTACTGCTTCAAGTATGTGGATGCAAGAGGTAAAACGCGGAGCGTCTACTCGTGGACCTTGACAACTCATGATCTAACTCCGAAGGGGAAGAAAGCCAGTCCGTGCTTGCGCGCGTTGGAGCATGAGATCCAGCGCGATCTGCTTGATAAGGTCGCGCCGAACAATATGACAGTCTACGAACTCGCATCTCGTTACACTGAAACAAAGACTGCCGTGAAACAATCCACTCGAGCCGCCTACAAGACAATCCTCAATTTTCTTGCTACAGATGAATTCGGCTCGCGACGAATATGCGGTGTCACCTCCCTTGATGCCAAGGAATGGCTCATCAACCTGCAAAAAATCCACGGCAAGCGCTATAGCACAATCCATAGCATCCGTGGTGTTCTGAGACCGGCGTTTCAACTGGCAGAGGAGAACAGCCTGATTCGCCGAAATCCCTTCTATTTCGAGCTCGCAACGATACTGACAAACGACATGGTTACACGCAAGGCCTTGGCCACTAACCAAGAACGCAGATTTCTTGCTTTCGTGGAGGGCGATGAACACTTTCACCGCTATCGTGACGCCATCTACATCCTTCTAAATACGGGCCTGCGCATTTCTGAATTCTGCGGTCTTACCGTCGAAGACCTTGATTTCAAAAACGGAAGCATTCGGGTAAACAAGCAACTTCAGCGGACCAGCAACATGCGATACTACATCGAACGTCCCAAGACGGAGAGCGGGATCCGCTATGTTCCCATGACTCAAGCCGTGACAGAGTGTTTCAGGAGTATCCTTGCGCAACGTCTAAAGCCTTCGAGTGAGCCGGTCGTTGACGGTGTTAGCGGTTTTCTGTTTCTTGATAAAAACGAGATGCCGCGTGTTGCCCTGCACTGGGAGAAGTACTTCCACCACGCGATAGAGAAACATAATCGCATCTACAAGGATGAGCTTCCCAAAATCACACCACATGTCTGCCGACATACCTTCTGCTCGAAGATGGCACGCAGGGGAATGAACCCTGCGAAGCTAAAATGCATCATGGGCCACTCCGGCATCAACGTGACTTTTAACACATACACCCATCTTGATTTCGACGACGTCAGAGAGGATATGCTGAAAATTGGATGCAAAGGACGGTCAACATTGTGACAACAAGTCGTAAACCCTCGTTCTTTACGACAATTCTTACGACGCTGGAAAGAAGAATAATCCGCTCATTTATGAATCAATTTGATATTCTGTCCTTGACGAGGGATCAAAAAGCAGTGCGATTATCTGCGAAAACTCTGATATTCGAGAGGTTTTAGCCAATGCGCAAAATCCTATTTGTCTGTCATGGGAACATCTGTCGCTCGACGATGGCTGAGTCGGTGTTTGCCGAGCTGGTGCGCCGTGCTGGGCGCGAGGCGGAGTTCGTCATTGATTCTGCCGCGACCTCGACCGAGGAGATTGGCAACCCTCCGCATCATGGCACCGTCGCCAAGCTGCGCGAGGTCGGGATTCCCGTCGTTGCGCACCGCGCGCGCCAGGTTCGTCGCGCGGAGTATGGTGACTGGGACCACATCGTCTATATGGATGCCGAGAACGCGCGCGGCCTGCGTCGCATCTTCGGCGACGATGCCGACGGCAAGATTTCGCGGCTGCTGGATTGGACCGATCGCCCCGGCGACGTCGCCGATCCCTGGTACACCGGCAACTTCGATGCCACCTACCGCGATGTGCTCGCCGGCTGCACGGCCATGCTCGAGCAACTGTAGGCGCCCGGGCGGCGCGGATGCGTGAGCCACGCCATCGGCATAAAATGAGCGTGGATAATCTCCCGCATACAAATTGAGCGTGGATAATCTCCCACTTTGAACGCAAAACGGCGCTCTAAACGGGAGATTATCCACGCTCATTATCTTGGTGGGAGAAAATCCACGCTCGATTACTCGTCGACGATCTCGGCGAGCCAGACGTTCAACGTATCGACCTCGGGGCAGCAGAACTTTGCCGTACCGGGCTCGTTGCCGGGCACGGTTCCGCCGTAGCGCAGGATGTCGATATAGGGAAAGCCCACATGGCAGGCCATGGAGCACATCTTGCCGCGATCGCGGTCGAAGTCGAAGACGTCGCCGGGCGTGTGGCCATGGTGGCAGCGGCACGTGCCCAGCTGGTCCACGCAGCTAATGCGGATACGTGGGCGCTTGCCGCGTGGCGCGCCGAGCAACTTGCCCTCGCTCGCGGGCTCGGGGCCGCTTTCGCTGGCGCTACTCATGGTCGATCACATCCAGGCAGGCCTCGATGGGCAGGCCGGCAGACTTGTCCTCCTGGTCAGCGTTGCGCTCGATAAGCTCGGCCACCACACGCATGGCATCGGCCGTTGCGTGCTGCAGACTCCAACCTGCCATAACGCGGCCGACGAGCACTGCCGAGAACGTATCGCCCGTGCCCGGGAAATAGACCGGAATAAGCTCAAAGGGAATCGTGAAGTACTCCCCCGCCACGTGGTCGTAACCGATGACGGCGTTCGTGCCGTCGACCACAGCGCTCGTAATGACCACCGACTTGGCGCCCAGCGCGCGCATGGCGTCCACAAGGGCGTGGGCCTCTTCGGGCGTAATTTGCTCGGCAATAGGCCTATCGGCAAGCAGGCACGCCTCGGTATAGTTGGGCACCGCGTAGTCTGCGCACTCCAGCAGGTGCCGCATAAGGCCAATCGTGGACTCGGGCACGCCCGCATAGAGCTTGCCGTTGTCGCCCATGATGGGGTCGACGAATACCTTGGTGCCCTTTTGCGCGCGGCGGTGGCAAAAGTCTGAGATGATGCGCGTCTCTTCTTCGGTCACGATAAAGCCGGTCGAGATGGCGTCGAACTCAAAGCCGAGTTCTTCCCAGATGGCAAGACTCTGACGCACGTACTCCGTGGTGTCGTGGATGTAGAACTTGGGATAGTTGAGCGTATCGGACACAAGTGCCGTCGGCAGATTGTGGATACGGTAACCCATGTGCGACAGCACCGGCAGCATGGCGGAAAGCGCGACCTTGCCGTAGCCGCACATATCGTTGATCAGCAACAGCTGAGTGTTCTTCATGAGTGTCCCCCTTGGGTCGGGCGCGGCGCAACGGCGCCACAGTGCGACTAAGTGTAGCGCAGGGAGCACGGCAGGCGGGCGCCGGCGCCGTGGAGGCTACATTGTTGCGGAAAGGTTTCGGAAATGAGAGGGCAGCCTGTCCCCCTTTGTACCAATCCCTTGACAAGGAGTGTCCCCAGCTGCCGGCACAAGAAGAACGTCCCAAGTGCCAAAAGGGCAACGTCGATGTTTTGGCAACGACAGCGAGCGGGCCGCATTTGAGACAAGGTGACGTGAAACGAAAGGGCGCTGACCTTCTGGTCGCGCCCTTGAAGTTGAACGTCAGATTGTACAGGTGCGGCCCGCGCAGCGTCGAGCCGTTACGGCGTTTGGCAAAACGCCGTAACCACTAGTTTGGTACCTTGACATTGATTTCTCACGCTCCTAAATTGGTTAGGCACAAAACAATTCCACTACCTAACTAAAGAAAGGAGCAGCACTAATTTATGTGCGATGAACCTCTTAGCCTTTGTTCGCACGAGCCCGGCGGCGACCCGTCACAGCCGGCGGATGTATCCGAAGCGGTTAGCTCGGAAGACAAGCTTGCCAAGCGCATCCTCAATAACCTGGGCTTTTGCGGCCATTACATGCATTTTCATGGCGGAGGCGTGTCCGGCAAGGCGCCCATCATCTGCCTACTGGCCAAGCAGCCCGGCGGCGAGATGTCGCAGCAGGAACTCGGCATGCACTTCGGCCTCAAGCCGGGGTCGCTTTCCGAGATCCTGTCCAAGCTCGAGCTCAACGGCCTCATTGAGCGCAGCCGTAACCCCAAGGATCGACGGCAACTCACCATTCGCCTGACCGAAACCGGCCGGGAAAACGCCCGAATCGACCAGGCGGCCCGCATCCGCTTTAGAGAACGGGCCTTTAGCGCGCTCACCCACGACGAGCGCGAGCAGCTCGCCGAAATGCTCGATAAAATCCGCAAAACCTGGGAGGAACTGGATGATTAAAACCCTCATGGGCAGCATCCGCGACTATATGAAAGTCACCGTTGCCACGCCGTTGCTCGTGCTTGGCGAGGTAATCTGCCAGATGATGATCCCGTTTATCACCGCCGACATGATCGACGCCATCAAGGACGGCACCGCCGTTACCGAGATGCTGCCCACCGCCGGCCTTCTCGTACTCATCGCACTGACGTCACTCGCCTTTGGCGCCGCCGCGGGCATCACCTGCAGCCATGCCAGCTGCGGCTTTGCCAAGAACCTGCGTCGCGACCTGTTCTACAAGATCCAGACGTTCAGCTTCGCCAACATCGACGAGTTCTCGACCTCCTCGCTCGTCACGCGCCTCACCACCGACATCAACAACGTGCAGCAGGCCTTTATGATGCTCATCCGCATCGCCGTGCGCTCGCCGCTGGTGCTGGTCTTTGCCTTTACCATGGCATACGCCATGGGCGGCAGCGTCGCCATGGTCTACCTGGTCATCATTCCGCTGCTGGGCTTTGGCCTGTTCTTTATCATCTATAAGGTGCGCCCCATCTTCTCGCGTGTGTTCCACAAGTATGACGCCCTTAACGAGTCCGTCGAGGAAAACGTCACCGGCATGCGCGTGGTCAAGAGCTACGTGCGCGAAGACTTTGAGAAGGAGAAGTTCGCCACCGCCGCGCGCGACGTCCAGATGGACTTCACCCGCGCCGAGAAGTTGCTCGCCTTCAACAACCCCATGATGAACATCTGCGTCAACGGCGCGTTCGTCGTCATCATCTACCTGGGCTCCAAGCTCATCATCACGAGCCAGGGCACCCTGTTCGATGTGGGCCAGCTCTCCTCCATCTTTACCTACGGCTTCCAGATTCTGATGAGCCTAATGCAGCTGTCGATGATCTTTGTCATGGTGACCATGGCAGATGAGTCGGCGCACCGAATTACCGAGGTGCTGGCCGCCGAGCCCACGATCGCTAACCCGACCGAGCCCGTGCACGAGGTTGCCGACGGCTCCATCGACTTCGATCACGTGAGCTTTAAGTATTCCGAGCATGCCCGCCGCCAGGCGCTCGACGATATCGACCTGCATATTAAGAGCGGCGAGACCATCGGCATTATCGGTGGCACCGGCTCGGCCAAGTCGACGCTCGTGAACCTGATCGCCCGTCTGTACGATGTCACGGAGGGCACCGTGCGCGTCGGCGGCGTGGACGTGCGCGACTACGACCTGGACGCGCTGCGCCACCAGGTAGCCATGGTCCTGCAGAAAAACGTGCTGTTTAGCGGCACCATCGCCGAGAACCTGCGCTGGGGCGACCCGAACGCCACCGACGAGGAAGTCCGCGAGGCCGCACATCTGGCCTGCGCCGACGAGTTTGTCGACGGCTTCCCCAAGGGCTACGACACCTGGATCGAGCAGGGCGGCTCCAACGTTTCCGGCGGCCAGAAGCAGCGCCTGTGCATCGCGCGTGCCCTGCTGCGTCGCCCCAAGATCTTGATCCTGGACGACTCCACGAGCGCCGTCGACACCAAGACCGACGCCAAGATCCGCGAGGGCCTGGCGAGCTACCTGCCCAACACGACCAAGCTCATCATCGCCCAGCGCATCAGCTCCGTTCAGGACGCCGACCGCATCATCGTCATGGAGGGCGGCCGCATCAAGGACATCGGCAACCACGATGAGCTGCTCAAGACGAGCGAGATCTACCGCGAGACCTTTACCTCGCAAAACAAGATGTCTGCCGAGGGCGAAGGGGCCGTCGAGGCCGACACCGAGGCATCCGCAACGCAAGCCCAGAACCAGGAAGGAGGCGAGGCACATGAGTAAGGCAACCACCGCCGAGCGCGCGCTCAACCGCAAGAGCGGCACCATGTCGCGCCTGATCAAGATGCTCTTTGGCTTCTACCCGGTGCTTTTGCCCCTCGTCGTCGCCGGCGTTGTGCTCTGCGCCATCATCAACTCCATCGGCGCGACGTTTCTCCAGAGCGCGCTGCAGGTCATTAGCGAATCGTGGCAGTCGGGCGACTGGACGGCCGCGCAGCCCAAGATTCTGAAGCTCGTGACCACCCTCGGCTGCATCTACGCCGTGGGCGTCGCCTCCTCGCTCTTCTGGAACCGCGCCATGGCCGTCATCACGCAGGGCTCGCTCGAGAAGCTGCGCGAAAAGATGTTCAACCGCATGCAGGACCTGCCGATTCGCTACTTCGACACGCACCAGCGCGGCGACATCATGAGCCACTACACCAACGACATCGACACGCTGCGTCAGATGATCAGCCAATCGCTGCCCAACCTGCTCATGACGATCATCGTCATCGTCACCGTGTTCTTCATCATGCTGTATTACAGCGTGTGGATGTGCCTGGTCATCATTGCCGGCGTCGCCTTTATGACCTTTATGACCAAGCTGCTCGGCTCCAACTCCGCGCGCTTCTTTATCGCGCAGCAGACCGAGCTCGGCGTGGTCGAGGGCCATATCGAGGAAGTCATGAACGGCCAGAAAGTCGTCAAGGCGTTCTGTCACGAGTCCGCTGCCGAGGCCGATTTTGACGAGCGCAACGAGAAGCTCTTCGAGGTCTCGCAGAAGGCCAACATGTACGCCAACATCCTCATGCCGATCCTCGGGAACCTGGGCGACTTGCTCTACGTGCTGGTCGCACTGGCAGGCGGCATCTTCCTGGCGCTGGGCGTGCCCAACCTGAGCCTCTCGGGCATGGCGCTCTCCATCGCCGTCGTAGTGCCGTTCCTCAACATGACCAAGCAGTTCTGCGGACAGATCGGTCAGATCTCGCAGCAGATCAACGCCGTGGTCATGGGTCTCGCCGGCGCCGACCGCATCTTTGAGCTCATCGACGAGAAGCCCGAGGGCGACGAAGGCTATGTGACGCTCGTCAACGCGCAGGTCAACCCCGATACCTGGCAGCTCGAGGAGGCCGACCACCACACCGGCATGTGGGCATGGAAACACCCGCACCGTGCAACCGGCGAGATCGAGTACGTACCGCTGCGCGGCGACCTGGTCATGGACAACGTCGACTTTGGCTACACGCCCGACCACGAGGTGCTGCACGGCGTGTCCGTGTTTGCCAAGCCGGGCCAGAAGGTCGCGTTTGTCGGTGCCACCGGCGCGGGCAAGACGACCATCACCAACCTCATCAACCGCTTCTATGACATCGCCGACGGCAAGATCCGCTACGACGGCATCAACGTCAACAAGATCCGCAAGGCCGATCTGCGCCGCTCGCTGGGCGTTGTGCTGCAGGACGTGAACCTGTTCACCGGCACCGTGATGGACAACATCCGCTACGGCAACCTGGACGCCACCGACGAGGAGTGCATCGCGGCGGCCAAGCTCGCGGGTGCCGACGACTTTATCACCCGCCTGCCCGACGGCTACGACACCATGCTCACCGGCAACGGCGCCCAGCTGTCGCAGGGCCAGCGCCAGCTGATTTCGATCGCACGCGCTGCCGTCGCCGATCCGCCGGCAATGATTCTGGACGAGGCCACGTCGAGCATCGACACCCGCACCGAGGCCATCGTGCAAGCGGGCATGGATAAGCTCATGGAGGGCCGCACGACGTTTGTCATCGCGCACCGCCTGTCCACCGTGCGCAACGCCGACGCAATCATCTGCCTGGATCACGGCCGCATCATCGAGCGTGGCAACCACGACGAGCTGATCGCCAAGCGCGGATATTACTACCAGCTCTATACCGGAGCGTTTGAGCTGGAGTAGCTCAAAACATCCCCTACGCTCCCAACGGAGCTCCCCGAGGGAGACGGGGTGTTTACTCCGTGCTCAAACATTCTCGCTTCGCTGCGAAACTGCGCGCGGAGCAAACACCCCCGTCTCCCTCGGGGAGCGCCTGCGTACACGGTCTTTTCTCGCAGCCTGAAAAGAAGTGGTGAGGCCCTGGCCGTTTGGCCAGGGCCTCGTTTTGTAAGGAGGGACTCCACCGTCTCCCGTTCGCAGTCCCGTAGCTAAAAAAGCCCCGTCCCAAAAAGACTGCTTTGGCAGAACGTCGGGTGGTATCCTTGGTAGCCCTGTGCTGCAAACGCACCTTAAACGCAAGGAGTCCCATGGATCTTATCGCCCAGCTCGCCCGCGAGCTCAACCTTAAGGCCGCCAACATCGAGTCAGCCGTCAAGCTCATCGACGAGGGCAACACCATTCCCTTTATTTCGCGCTACCGCAAGGAAGCCACGGGCGGCATGGACGACGTCGCCCTGCGCGCACTCGACGAGCGCCTGTCCTACCTGCGCAATCTTGAGCAGCGTAAAGAGGACGTCATCCTGCTCGTCGACGCCCAGGGCAAACTCACGCCCGAACTCGAGCAGCAGATTCGCGAGGCCACGCAGCTCCAGCGTGTCGAGGACCTCTACAAGCCCTACCGCAAAAAGCGCATGACTCGCGCGCAGAAGGCCCGCGAGGCAGGCCTTGAGCCGCTCGCCAACATGATCATCATGCAGGCCTCGGCCAAGGGCAGCGCACTCGACGCCGCCGCGGCATACGTCAACGAGGAGGCCGGCTTCGACACGCCCGAAAAGGCGCTTGCCGGCGCGGCGGACATCGTGGCCGAGACGGTGGCCGAGGACCCCGAGAACGTCGCCGACCTGCGCGCCTTTACGCAGAACACCGCCGACATCGTCGTCGAGGCCACCGACCCCACCGAGAAGACTCCCTACGAGCCGTACTACAGCTATGACGAGCCGCTGCGCCGTATTCCCAACCACCGCGTGCTGGCTATCGACCGCGGTGAGCGCGAGGGCAAGCTCCGCGTGCGCGTGAACGTCGACGGCACTGCCGCCACGGCGCGTCTCGGCAGTCGTTGGCCCCGACGCCAGGGCGTGTTTGCGCCCGTCTTTGAAGCCGCCATCGCCGACGGTTACAAGCGCCTCATGGCCCCCTCGTTGGAGCGCGAGGCCCGCGCCAAACTCACCGTCCGAGCGCAGACCGAGGCCATCAACGTCTTTGCCAAGAATCTCGAGGGCCTGCTCTCGGCACGCCCCGTGCGCGGTGCCCGTGTGCTCGCACTCGATCCGGGCTACCGTACCGGCTGCAAGGTCGCCGTCATGGACGAGACCGGCAAGCTACTCGACCACGGCGTGGTCTACCCCACCAAGCCGCGCCACGACGTCGCCGGCACCAAGCGTGAGCTCGCCCGCCTCGTCAAGAAGGACGGCGTCAACACCATTGTCATCGGCAACGGCACCGCCAGCCGCGAGACCGAAGAAGTCGTCTCGGAGTTCATCGCCGAGCAGGCGCCTGGACTGCGATACACCATCGTCAACGAGGCCGGCGCATCGGTGTACTCCGCCTCCGAGCTCGCCAGTCAGGAATATCCCGACCTGGACGTCACCGTGCGTGGCGCCATGAGCCTGGGCCGCCGCCTGCAAGACCCGCTGGCAGAGCTCGTCAAGATTCCGCCCCAGTCCATCGGCGTTGGCCAGTACCAGCACGACCTTGACCAGACCGAGCTTTCGCGCACCCTGGGATATGTGGTGGAGGACGTCGTCAACCGCGTGGGCGTCGACGTAAACACCGCAAGTGCGAGCCTGCTGGGATACGTATCGGGCATCACGCCGAGCGTAGCCAAAAACATCGTGGCCTACCGCGAGGAGAACGGCGCCTTTACCGATCGCCGCCAGCTCAAGAAGGTCCCCAAGCTGGGGCCCAAGGCATATCTCAACGCCGCGGGCTTCCTGCGCATCAGCGGCGGTAAGAACCCGCTCGATGCGACGAGCGTCCACCCCGAAAGCTACGAGGTGGCCACGGCCGTCCTGGAGCGTGCGGGTGTGGCGGCAAGCGAGCTCAGCCGCGGCGGCGTGCCCGACATCGAGCGACGCATCGGCAGCATCTCGGCGCTGGCAAGCGACCTGAACTGCGGCATCCTCACGCTCATCGACATCGTCAACGAGCTCAAGAAGCCTGGCCGGGACCCGCGCGACGACGCGCCCGAGGTGGTCTTTAGCCGCTCAGCACTTTCCATCGACGACTTGGAACCCGGCATGGAACTCAAGGGCACGGTGCGCAACGTTGTGGACTTTGGCGCCTTCGTCGACGTGGGTGTGCACCAGGACGGCCTCGTGCATATCTCCAAGCTGGCCAACCGCTTTGTCAAGCACCCCAGCGACGTGGTGCGCGTCGGCGACACGGTCAAGGTGTGGGTCGAAAAGGTCGATCGCGACCGCAAGAAAATCTCCCTCACCATGGTGCAGGGCAAATAGCCGCCAAAGCGGACGTCCCCCTCTTCGCGGCGTGCAAAATTGCGAGTATTCAGCATCTCCCGATAGCCCCGCGGCGCTTCAGAGGGCCATAAAAGCAAAAACGGCCCCCGTTTTGGCGTTTTAGGGCCAAAACGGGGGCCGTTCCGCGCTTCAACCAGCTGGTAAAAGTCTTTACCATGCTGAAAACTCGCGATTTTGCACGTCGCTGCAGGGGGTACCCTTGCTTAGGGCAGAATATGGAAACCCAAAGCGGCGATATCCTTGGCAAAACCGCGCACGGTATCGAGCGAGACCTCGTACGGGTCACGGCCGATGTTCTTGCGCTTGGCCAGGATGCTATTTGGCACCGTGATAATCTGGCAACCGCAGGCCTCGGCCTGGTAAATGTTGATAAGCTCGCGCGTGGACGCCCACAGGACCTCACAGTTGGGCTTGGCGGCGGCCTTCTTGACCGACTCCGTCATAAACGGAATGGGATCGACGCCGGTATCGGCGATGCGGCCGGCAAAAAGCGAGATGATGGACGGCGTCTCGGCGTCAACGGCCTCGACCATCTCATCGACCTGCGTAGGCGTAAAGATGGTGGTAACGTTGACCTTGATGCCGTCGGTCGAAAGCTTGCGCACCAGCTCGGCGGTGGACTCGCCCTTGGTGGTCACACACGGGATCTTGACGTAGACGTTATCTGCCCAGGTAGCAATCTCGCGCGCCTCGACCTCCATGGTCTCGACGTCGTCGGCAAAGACCTCAAACGAGACGGACACATCGGTGATGTGGGCCAGAACCTCCTTGGCAAACGCGCGGTAATCCGTCACGCCACCCTTCTTCATAAGGGACGGGTTGGTCGTGAAACCCTGAACGTTGCCGTTCTCGTACATGTCGAGCATGCCCTCGAGGTTTGCACCGTCAGCGAACACCTTGATTGCCATCTGACTGATTCCTTTCGTTTGCATACGGCCGATAAACTGTTAAACACTTTACCTACGTTTATCAAGGCGTGAACTGCGGTTTTTTATCTTCTCGGCGAACGGTTTTGCGGTTTTACCATTTTTATATCGACGCCCCAGCGGCAAAACGTTTTTGCTAATCATCGCGGTTGCTTCCGTTCGCGGCGCTGAAACAGCGCTTCACCGGCGCGTTTTCACAACCGCTCCAAAACAAAAAGCGGCGACGCCTCATTTGAGACGTCACCGCTTCCGTGTAGGAGCCGGTTATCGGAGCTCCGCCCGATTAGGGCTTAACGTATGCCTGGATTACTCTTCCTCAACGTGGTTGATCACAGCACCCTTGGTGTGGATGAAGTTGGGGACGAAGGCGACGATCAGAAGGACGGCGAGAATCGCGTAGACACCGGTGGTACCGAAGGCCTCGGCAGCGCGGCCGAGCGTAATACCAATGACGGAGAAGTCGAAGTCGCCGAACGTAGTGTTCTTGAAGCCAAAGACGTCAAGAACGGGCAGGAGCAGAGCAGGGGCAAAGGTGATGAGCAGGCCGTTGACGAAAGCGCCAAGAGCTGCACCCTTGCGACCGCCCGTGGCATTGCCGTAGATACCGGCGGTAGCACCGCAGAAGAAGTGGGGAACCATGCCCGGGATGATGAAGATGCCCAGGGTAGCGCCCACGATGAACATACCGACAACGCCACCGATAAAGGAAGCGACAAAGCCGAGGATGACGGCGGTGGGAGCATAAGGGAAGAAGACGGCGCAGTCGACGGCGGGGATGGCACCGGGGATCAGCTTGTTGGAGATGCCCTGGAAAGCCGGGACCAGGTCGGCGAGAATCATACGGACGCCGTTGTAGACGATAGTGACACCGACGGCGAAGGACAGGGCACAAGTCAGGGCATAGACGATCACATTGTCGCCGCCAGCGGTCTTGGTAACGACCGCAGGGTCTGCGATGTAAGCGGCAAAAGCGGTAACCAGGTAGAAGAAGGCCATGGTAAGAGCCGTGGAGATGGTGGTGTCGCGCAGGAAGGCAAACTTCTCGGGAACCTCGATCTTCTCGGTGCTGTTCTCCTCGGCGTCCTTAGCAAAAAGCGTACCGACTGCAGCGGAGATGTAATAGGCGAGTGAACCGAAGTGGCCCATGGCGATTTCATCGCCATCGGTAACCTTCTCGGTGAAACGCTGACCAACGGCGGGAAGCATAGCGCTCACGAGGCCCAGGAACATGCCGCCCACGATGACAAGCTGGACATCCTGGAAGCCAGATGCCTGCAGAACGGCAGACAGCAGGCAAGCCATAAACATGCTGTGATGGCCCGTCAGGAAGATGTACTTAAACTTGGTAAAGCGGGCAATGATAATGTTTACGACGTAGCCGAGAATCAGGATCATCATGGTCTGAACGCCAAGGACGCTCTGAGCCATCGAAACGACGACCTCGTTGTTAGGCACGACGCCGGTGATGTGGAAACCGGTCTCGATGAAGGTCCCCAGCGGAGCAAGGTTCTCCTGAACAACAGCGGCGCCAGCAGACAGCATGATGTAACCAAGAATGGGCTTCAGGGTTCCCGTCATCACCTTGTGGGCAGGGCGCTTGAGCGCAACAAGGCCCACAAAGGCAAACAGACCCATGATCCACGCTGGCTTGGTCAGAATCGATTGGATAAACTCAAGTATGGGAAGGATGGCTTGCATCTGCGCTTCCTTTCTCTCTAACGTGGGCGCGTTTCCCTCTTCCACAGGGAACCGCCCTTTTTTATGCCGCTTTAGGCGTTAGCAGCGGCCGCCTTGATTGCCTCAAGGGCGTCTTCGCGGATCTTCTTCTTGTTCACATAGCTGCGAACGATCACAACGTTGCCGTGGAGCTCGGGGGCGAGCTCCTTAACGGTGATGAACAGATCCGGATTTGCGGAAGAAGCACCGTTCAGGTCCATAGACTCAACGTCGGCCTTGATGCCCTCCTCCTCGCAAAGCTCCTCGACTTTGCCAGCGAGCATCAGGCTAGACCCGATGCCGTTTCCGCATACGGTGATGATATGCATGGCAACCTTCCTCTCCTACACGTGACGGTTTTCCGTCTATCCAAAAGCGGCGACGCATCGCCGTGCCATTAAGGCCTAAAAGAATGAACGCATGGTCTCCAAAACCTGCTCGGGCGTATCGCATGCGCTGAGCTTGGCAACGCAGTCCTCGTCCTCGAACATCTGCGAAAGCTCCGCCAAGCAGCCAAGATGAGCCTTGGGGTCGGGTGCGCAAATACCCACGAGCACGTGAACCGGATCGAAATCCTCATGTCCAAATGCAACGGCAGGGTCAAGCGTGACAATGCAGATGCCGGCCTCGCTCACATTGCCATCGGCCTGAGCGTGAGGCATGGCAATGCCCTCTTCCAAGACCATATAGGGGCCGAATTTGTGAACCGACGAAATCATGGCGTCAACATAGCTCTGGTCGCATTTGCCGGCGTCAACTAGCAGCTTACCGCATGCCTTGATCGCTTCCTCCCAATCGGAGGCCTCGACGTGGCAGGCAACAAGCTCGGGCTTAAGAAGATCGGTCAGCATGCTCGCCCCCTACTCCTCGGGCAGGATATGGAAACCAAGTGCCTGAATGTCGCGGGCGAAGCCCTTGACCGTATCAAGCGAGTACTCGAGTAAATCTTTTCCGAAATTCTTGCGCTTGGCAAGAAGGGCATTGGGAACCGTAATGATCTGGCAGCCAACGGACTCCGCCTGGAAGATATTGAGGACCTCGCGCGTAGACGCCCAAAGAACCTCGGCAGCAGGCTTGACGGCAGCCTTCTTTACGGACTCCGCCATGAGGGGCAGCGGATCGACGCCGGTATCGGCAATGCGACCGGCAAAGATGGACAGAATAGAGGGGGTCTCGGCAGAGACGGCATCGACAAACTCGTCGACCTGCTCAGGCGTGAAGATAGTGGTGACATTCACCTTGATGCCGTCGGCAGAAAGGCGCTTGACCAGCGCGGCAGTGGACTCGCCCTTGGTGTTGAGTGCCGGGATCTTAACGTAGACGTTGTCTGCCCAGGTTGCAATCTCGCGGGCCTCGGCTTCCATACCCGCCTCGTCGTCGGCAAATACCTCAAAAGAGACCGACACATCGGTGATGTGCTCAAGAACCGTCTTGGCAAAAGCGCGGTAGTCAGTCACGCCACCGGCCTTCATAAGGGAAGGATTGGTCGTGAAGCCCTGAACGTTACCATTGTCATGCATGTCAAGCATGCCTTCGAGGTTAGCGCCGTCGGCAAACACCTTGATCGCCATGTTCGGTCCTTTCTCATCTAGCACTATTGCTATCGAAAGCCTTCTTCTTTGTTTCAAAAGCTTTTCGGTTTTCTTTTATAAACCATTTCAAAAGCTATCGAAAGCTCAATTGTCATCTTTCCGTGAACGGTCGAATATCGGGTGTGAACGTACTTCTTTTGGGCGGCACCTTCAGAACAAGACCCTCTACACGCTATTTAAGTGTAAACTATCTGCTACGCATGCATTTGGGACATGCCATTCCGTTCATTTGATTCATTCGATTTTGCCTTGTCCTTTTCATATCGATACGTTATATTTCGATTACGAAAGGCGTATCTTTTGCCTTTCGTTCAAAAGGAGCGGCATATGGCATCTACTTCAGACCTTTCACCGGCCGAGCGTCAGCGATTTATTATGAACTGGCTGGCCGAAAAGCCAAATATCTCGGTATCCGACATCGTTCGCCGTTTTTCGGTTTCGGAAGTCACCGCACGACACGACCTCGTCTCGCTGGAATCCGAAGGCAAGCTGCGTCGCGTACGCGGCGGAGCGGTATCGCTTTCTCGCTCCAACGCAATCTCGTATCCCGAGGAGCGTATCAATGTCCAAGTCGAGGCCAAAGAGGCCATCGCCGCAACCGCGGCAACTCTTGTTGATGATGGCGATGTTCTGGTAATTGATATCGGCACCACAGGCTTTTACTTCGCTAAGGCCCTCATGGACAAGCGTGAGATCACCATTATCACCGGCGATCTTGCAATCGCGAACTATGCCAGCTTTAATCTCCCCAATGCTTCGGTAGTGCTGCTGGGCGGCTCCGTGCGCAAGGGCCACCTCTATCTCGCGGGCGCACTAACGCTCGACTGCATGAGCAAACTCCATGCCGACAAGGCGTTTGTCAGTGCCGACGGATTCCACCCCGACCACGGTTTTACCGTCGAGCACGACTTCTCAGCCATGATCAAGCATATGTACCTGACCAACTCAAACCAGAGTTACATGATGGTTGACCAGGGAAAGTTCAACAAGACCAGTTTTTATCAGTCCGCGCAGATCGATGACCTCGATGGCATCATCGTTGATGGAGACGACGAGGGTATCATGACGGCGGCGATCGAGAGCAGTCGCAGCCATCCCAAGCTCTATATTGCAAAATAGCTCAAATGGCCGGGTCGCCCCCCCTGCGGGCGACCCGGCCATTTATTCAATCAACCCAAAATGCCGCATCGCTGTGACGGTGCCGTCGTGTGCGACATCGTCGGTCACGTAGTCGGCGACCGCCTTGACCTCGGGCATGGCGTTGCCCATGGCGACAGCCGTCTCGACCGAAGCGAGCATGCCCAGGTCGTTGCCCGAATCGCCAAAGCCAAAGGTGCGCGCATTTCCCTCGCGGCCCAGATACGTCAGCGCTCGCGCCACGCCCACGCCCTTGTTGATGCCCTTGGGGCTCAGCTCGCGATTCTGGCCACCGGTGTTGCACAGCTCAAACTCGCAATCGATAAAGCCGTCATCATTGGCTACGCGAGCCAAACTGGGCACACTGAGGCATACCTTGCCCACGCGCAGACTGCCGTCGACGCGCATTTCCTCGGTGCTGTGCACCACAGAAGTGCCGATCAGAGACGACTGCTCAACGCCCACAGGCTCCAGGGCAAAAGTAGCCACGTTGGTCTCGAAAAAGGCCTCAATCCCTGCCGCGGCCATACGGCGCGCAAGCTCCTCGATAACGTCCTCGTCAAAGCAGTCCTCGTGTACCACGCGTCCCTCGACTTCGAGCGTGGCGCCTGCCATGGCCACGACGCCCGCGGGGTCGAGCGCACGCAGGCTATCGGCGATAAGCCACAGGGGGCGACCCGTGCAGATAAATGCCTTGTGCCCTGCATCGCGCAGTGCACGGAACGCCTCAACCACCGTCTGCGAGGGGTGAACCGCCGAAAAGTCCTTATCGGTCATATCGTCGGGATCGAACGACGTCAGCGTGCCGTCCACGTCAAAAAAGAGCACGGCGGAATCGGGGCACGCATCAATCATATGGGTTCCTTTCGGGGATGAGGGCAAACGAAGCATCCATCATATAATGGAGCGACGCAACCAGAGAGGTCACCCATGGAATTTTACGCAAGCTGCCCCGAGGGCTTTGAGTCCGCACTCGCCGATGAGCTTAAACGCCTCGGGCTTTCGCATGTCCGCCGGCTGAAGGGCCGCGCTACGTTTGAGGGCGAGCTCGAAGAAGGCTACCGCGCCTGTCTGTGGTCGCGCCTGGCGAGCCGCGTGTTCGTGGTTCTTGGGCGCTTTGAGGCGCAGGATGCCGACGAACTGTACGATAGCGTTTACGACATCGCCTGGGAGAACATCATCCGCCCCGGCGCAACCATCGCCATCACCGCCCGCGGCGTGACCGAGCAGCTGCGCAACACACGCTTCTCTGCCTTGCGCGCCAAGGACGCATTGTGCGACCGCCTGGCCGAAACCACGGGCCGTCGCGCCGATGTCGATGCCGCCGATCCCGATGTTCACCTGCTGCTTTCGCTGCGTCAGCGCCGCGCGAGCATAAGCCTGGACCTTTCGGGCGACCCGCTGTTCAAGCGCCTGCCGCCCGCAGCGACCCGCGCCGGCGAGGGCGCGCACGTGCTGCGTCCCGACTACGCCGCCCTGGTGCTGGCGCAGGTCGGCTGGACCGCGCTGTGCGAGCGCGAGCTCACAGCCGATGACTACGAGAACGAAGCCCTGCCCACGCTGATCGACGCCTCGTGCGCCGGCGGCGGCCTGCTGCTGGAAGCCGTGAACATTCTGACCGACCGCGCCCCGGGCGCTGCACGCGAGCGCTGGGGCTTTGAGGGCTGGCAGCCGCACGACGCCGCCCTATGGGAGCAGCTGCTCGCCGAGGCACGCGAGCGCGAGGCAGCAGCACGCGAGCGCCAGGCGCGCATCGTCGCCGTGGACATTGACCCCGCTGCCCGCAAGACTGCCGAGCGCATGGTCAAGTGCGCCGGCTACAAGCGTTTTGTCGACTTTTGCGCTGCCAAGCCAGCCACCGTGTTGGACCATGCAGGCGCTGTCGCCGGCGCCGCCGTGGTCGCGGATACGACCGAGACACCGCTTTCGCTCATGCACGACGCCATGACGCTGGTCGGCGAGCTGCGCCGCGCGCCCGAGCTTGCCGCGGCGCCGGTCGCCGCGCTCACCCGCGATGGATTGCTGGCCCGCTCGCTCCACGCCGAGCCCGAGCGCTCGATCGCCGTCATGCCCAACAACGAGGAGGCGACCGTCGAAGTCTGGCCGTCGCTCGACCACGCCGCCGCGGCATTCGAGGCTGCAACCAGCGCAAACGCCGAGAAACAGACCGCGGACGCCGTGGACGAAGCCGCCAGCACCCCCATGCCCGAACCTGCCGCCACGCTCGACCTGGGCGACGGCAAGCCGCTGCCCGTGCTCATCCCCGAGTCCGAGCAGTTCGCCAACCGCTTGCGCAAGAACGCCCGTCTGCGCCGCAAGTGGGCAAAGCGCGAGGGCGTGAGCTGCTACCGCGTCTACGATGCCGACCTACCCGATTACTCCGCCGCCATCGATCTATACGAGGGCTGCCCGCAGACGCCGGGCCGCTGGCTCGTCATCGCCGAATACGCCGCGCCCAAGACCATCGATCCCGCGCTTGCCCAGGCCCGCATGCTCGACATTCTGGCCATCGCGCCGCGCATCCTAGATGTTCCCGCCGAGCACGTGCACGCCAAGGCCCGCATGCGTTCGCGCGGCGGCTCGCAGTACGGCAAGCAGGGCGCCGGCAAGGGCGGCTCGGGCGAGCGCGCCAATATCGCACGCCGTCGTCTGCCGCTCATCGAGGAGGGCGGCCTTACCTTTGCCGTCAACTTTGACGACTACCTGGACGTCGGCATCTTCTTGGATCACCGCGTCACCCGCAACCTGGTGCGCGAGCACGCCAAGCAGGCGCGGCGCTTTCTCAACCTGTTCGCCTATACCGGCACCGCTACCTGCTATGCGGCAGACGGCGGCGTCGAGGAAACTGTGACGGTCGACCTCTCCAACACCTACCTGGACTGGGCCGAGCGCAATATGCGCCAGAACGGCTTTGTTGGTCCGCAGCATCATTTTGTGCGCGACGACGTGCTTGCCTGGATTCGCGTCCAGCGCCAGACGCGCAACCGCTGGGACCTGATTTTTGTCGATCCGCCCACGTTTTCGAACTCATCAAAGATGGGCCGCCGCACCTGGGACGTCCAGCGCGACCATGTTGAGCTTTTGGCCGGCGTATCGCGCCTGCTCGCACAGGGCGGCCACGCCATCTTTAGCTGCAACCTGCGCGGCTTCCGCCCCGAGACGCGCAAGCTCGCGCGCGCGGGCGTCGTGCTAGAGGACATTACGGCGCAGACCATCCCGGAGGACTTTGCGCGCAACCAGAAGGTGCACCATTGCTATATCGTGCGCCGCCTGCCCATCGAGGACGCCATGGCCGAAGTCGGCTTTAGCGCCGAGGAGATTGCAGAGCGAACCGAAGAGCTGCGCAACCCCGAGGCCCGCAAGCCCCGCGCAACGGCGCCCGCGCACGCGCAAGCCGGAGACCGAGGGTCGCGCGGCGACGGCAAGCCTGCCTGCGCCGGCAAGCCCAAAAAGAAGAAGTTCTACGCCAGCAAGCCCAAGGGCAGATAAACCAAGTTGCGGTGGAATACGGACTGTTTTGCCTGGAATTAGGCAAATTTAGACCGTATTTCACCGCAACTCATATTGGGATGGTGGTTGGCGATCTAGCCTTGGGTGACCAGGCGATAGCCGATACCCACGTGCGTCTGGATATAGCGCGGATGCGCCGGATCGGACTCGATCTTCTTACGCAACGTGCCCATAAAGACACGAAGGCTCGCCAGGTCGCTCTTAGTTGCCGTGCCCCAAATCTCGTGCAGGATAAACTGGTGCGTCAGCACCTTGTCGGCGTTGTGCGCCAGCAGGCACAAGAGCTTGTACTCGATCGGCGTCAGATGCAGCTCCTCGCCATCCATCGTGGCGATGCCGGCATCAAAATCGATATGCAGCTCACCGGTATCGAACGAGCCCTCGGAGGCAACGCCGCCCGTTTGCGTATACGAAAGGCGCCTGAGCGTCGTGCGAATGCGCGCGAGCAGCTCCTCGACCGAAAACGGCTTGGTCAGGTAGTCGTCGGCACCGGCATCGAGTGCGCGAATCTTGTCCGCATCCTCGCTGCGCGCCGAGACCACAATGATCGGCATGCCCGACCATGCGCGCACCGACTCCACCACCTTGACGCCGTCCATATCGGGCAGGCCCAGATCGAGCAGCACAATACTCGGTGCCTGCGATGAGGCGGCGGCGATGGCGGCATGGGCGGTCTCCACGGCCATATGGCGCAAGCCGTGCGCCTCGAGCGCGGCAACGATAAGGTTGCGGACGGCGGGGTCGTCCTCAACGACCAAGATGAGCGGTTTCATGGCAGAGTTCGGCACAGCGTTACTCCTTATCAAACGAAACGTCGGCGGCGGGAAGCCCAATCGTAAAGACCGAGCCGTGCGGGTCCGCCGCGGCAACCTCTATGCTACCGCCATGCGCCAACATAATGGATCGACAGAGCGAAAGTCCCAAGCCCACGCTGCGATGGCTATCAGCCAACCCATGGTTGACAGTGTAGAACGATTCAAAGATCCGGCCCTGCTCCTCGGGCGCAATACCGGGACCGTCATCGGCGACGGAACATGCCACCTTTCCATCGTTCGCCATAATCGAGATCACGATATGCGAGCCCGACGGCGTATAGGCAATAGCGTTGTTCACCAGGTTCACCACCAGCTGCACCATCAGGCGCGCATCGACGTTGACGAGCGCCGGCTCGTCGCACGGCACCACCTTAAGATCGTGCTCGCGTACGGCCGGATTCACGTGGCGCAGCGCCTCCTCGACGATATCGTCCATGAGCTCGAGCGTGGTCGACAGATGCATGCCGCCGCCCTCGAGCTTTGTGATGGCGAGCAAATTCTCGACGGTGGCGTTGAGCCATTGCGCATCCGAACGAATGGAAAGGAGCATGCCGCGGCGCGTCTGGCTATCGAGCACAGCCGTGCCGGTCGAACCCTGGTCGAGTAGCACGTCGGCATTGCCCGAAATGCTGGTAAGCGGCGTGCGCAGATCGTGCGAGATGGAGCGCAGCAGATTGGCGCGCAGCTGTTCGTTTTTGGCGAGCACCGCCGCCTCCTCGCGGGCCTCCATGGCGCGGGCGCGATCGAGTGCCAGCTCGCCTTCGCTCACGATGGCGTCGGCAAGTGTCCGTTCCTCGTGCGTCAGCACGTCGGGCTCGGCAACGATAGCCAGCACGCCCACCACCGAGGCGGGGTCGCCCGAGCGCACGAGGCCGTCGCCCGTGCAAACCGTCAGGTAGATGCCATAAAACGCCGAGCCGCCATAGGTGGCATCGAGCGGCGTTCCCACATAGGCGGACGCCGAGAGCCGCGGCGGCATCTGGGGCGTCAGCTGGTGCACCGGCGCGGCGTCACCCACGGCCGTGTACGTCGCACGCGGCAGCAAGTCATCATCGTCGGCGTCGGCGCTGTACCACACGACCGGACAGCCCGAAAGACGCGCCAGCTGCGTTGCCATGGCATGCACAATCTGCTGCTGATCGGGACACCGCTGCAGCATGCGGTTGGTCTCGAGCACCATATGCGTGCGACGGTCGCTGGCGGCAGCCTGTGCCAAGGCGCGGCGCAGGGCCAACGCAATCGAGCTCGACACAAGCGAGACCACAAACATGATGAAGAACATGCCGGGATAGACGCGGTCGATAAACGATAGCGAGCAGCGCGGGTCGACAAACAAGAAGTTATAGAGCGCTACGGCGGCAGCCGAGCTCAGCAAGCAATACAGGCGGCTCCAGGTAAAGAATGCGCACAGCTGCACGGCGAACACATAGACGATCATGATGCTCGGCGCGAGACCAGGATGGTCGAGCAGCGCACCCACAATCGTCGCCGCGACCAGCAGCCCCGCCGATACGCAGGCGTCATACAGAGGGCTGCGACGTGTCAGCGTTGTGCGCCGCCACCAAAAGCTATCGGCAATATCGCCGTCCGCACGGACGTCCATCGGCACCCCGCCCCTCTCTTAAAAACAAAAACCACCACAGAGGGACAGCACCTTTGTGGTGGTTTCCCTTGTGGTGGTTCCAAGTGTATAGCCTTTGCAGTCTGCGGTCGTTAGACAAACAGCACGTGCGCGAGCAGGACGCACACTCCTGTCCATCGAAGGCCAACTCCATGCAACCTGTCGGCGACTACGGGCGCTCGTTGGGGGCCAAGCGCTGCATCTTGTTCACAGCCTTGAACTTGGTGAACAGCGGCACATACTCAAAGCTCACGTTGGAGTTCTCCAGGCCGTACCAGCGCGCCGGCGTACCGGCAAAGCGGCGGATGATGTACTTGAGCGTGATGGCCGTGCGCTCGCTCGGCTCCACGTCACTCTCGGGCGCCAGGAGCTTGCGGATCATGACGAACTTAAACGTGCCGATGTTGCCCGGATCCTTGTAGACCGAGTAGTCATGCATCTGCGGCGGCAGCTCGCCAGTGGCGGCCAGATCCTGAACAACCTGGCGCAGGTAGGCGTTCACGCGCTGGTTAACCTTGTAGCCCAGGTACAGATGCACGCGGAAAACATAGTCGGTGCCAAACGTCTCGACCGAATAGGCAAAGGTATGCGGTTCGTCCATGGTCTCGACGTTCACGAACCACCAGGCGCGGGCGCGCTTGGGATGCTTGTCCAGAATCGAGTAGACGATATCGCGGTCGATGTAGTCGGTATTGGTGTCCTTGGTCAGGTACACGATGTTGTCGCTCATAAGCTCATAGCGATCGTCGTCGCGCAGGCGCTTGAGCTGCGGCAGATAGCTGCGCAGCGGCAGCAGCGTAAACTGACGCCGCTCGACCGCCGTGCCGTTGTACCAGCACAGCATAACGCCCATGATGAGCATAGCCATAAGAATAGTGAAATAGCCACCGTGGAAAAATTTGGTGAGCGAACTCACAAAGAAGAAGCCCTCGAGCATAAGGAAGAACACAACGAAGATATACGGGACGACCTTAAGGCCGCGATCAACATGCAAGTAGAAGAAGAGCAGCAGCGTCGTGCACATCATGGTCAGGGTAATCGCCAAGCCGTAGGCGGCCTCCATGTGCGCCGAGCTCTGGAACAGCAGCACCACGATGACGCAGCCCACAAGCATGACGTTGTTGACCATGGGAATATAGAGCTGGCCCTTGGTCTCGGCAGGGTAGAAGACCTGCATGTGCGGCATGAGGTCCAGGCGGCTGGCCTCGGACACCAACGAGAAAGCGCCGGTGATGAGCGCCTGCGAGGCAATGATGGCCGCGACGGTGGAAAGGCCGACGGCAAAGGGACGCAGGCCCGGGGTAAGCATCTGGTAGAAGGGGTTGAGGTCGGCGATACCCATGAGCTCCGGGTTGCCGGCGTTGTTGATAAGCCACGCGCCCTGGCCCATGTAGGACAGCAGCAAGCAACACTTAACGAACGGCCATGTTGCGTAGATGTTGCCGCGGCCCACGTGGCCCATGTCGGAATAAAGCGCCTCGGCACCGGTGGTGGCGAGGAAGCAGCTGCCCAGAATCATGATGCCCGCATGGTTGTTGGGGCTCAACAAAAAGGCGATGCCGCGCACCGGGTTGAGGCACAGCAGCACGGCGGGGTGCTGGAAGACAAAGAACAGACCCGTGCCGCCCAGGAACAGGAACCACAGCGTCATGATGGGGCCAAAGGCGTGGCCGATCTTGGCCGTGCCGATGCGCTGCACCAAGAAGAGCGCAATGATGATGGCAAGCGTGATGGCCACGACGCGGGCCTGATCGTCGCCCAGCACGGCATGGACTGCCGGAATGGTGCGCAGGCCTTCGATAGCCGTAGTCACGGTAACGGCAGGCGTGAGGATGCCATCGGCGAGCAGTGCCGCGCCGCCCAGCATGGCGGGGATGATGAGCCATTTGCCGCAGCGCTTAACCAAGCTGTACAGAGCAAAGATGCCACCCTCGCCATGGTTGTCGGCGCGCAGCGAGATGAGCACGTACTTGACGGTCGTCAGCAGCGTGACCGTCCACACGACGAGCGAGAGCGCGCCGAGCACGAACTCCTCCGTGACGCTTCCGATGCCGCCGTTGCCGGCAACGAGCGCCTTGGTTACATACATGGGGCTGGTGCCGATATCGCCATACACCACGCCCAGCGTGACGAGCATCGCCGAGATGCTCACAGGAATCGCAGCGTGCGAGGCTGCCTCCTTGGCCTTTTGTTCCATAAGCCGGTTTCCTCCCAACTTTAACGTTCGAGGGAATTATAGATAATCGTCCCATGTTTTAATGCACTGTTTTCCCAGCTAGATAAACATTTATACGGCCTTTAGGCCACCGCGGCGATATGGAATGTGACAAAGGGACTGTCCCTTTGTCACATTCGTCATTTTCCGAGCCAGTTTTTGAACCACCACTCCATGGATCGGCTCATCTCGGCCATAAAGGGGCTCGTGTGCTTGCGGGTGTAGATATCCACGACGCGCTCCCCCACCTCGCGGGCATGCGGGCGGAACATCGTGTCCATCTCGGCCACCTGCGCATCCATGGTCGCGGCATCGGCGCGGCGATAGCGCTCCTCGTGCACCAGGTTCACCACGGGATGCGCAATCGCCGGGCGCTCCTTGCGGGGCGTGCCGATGATGAGCATCGACAGCGGCATGGTATAGGGCGGCAAGTCCAGCAGCGCAGCAACTTCCTCGGCGTTCTCGACGACATCGCCGATATAGCAGCTCCCCAGCCCCAGGGCCTCGGCGGCGACCACGGCGTTTTGGGCAGCGATCACGGCATCCTGCGCCGCGATGGCAAAGTCGCCTAAACCCGGCGCGCGGCGGGGCGCCTTGCCCGTGCGCTCGACAAACTCGGGCTCAAAGCAACCCACGTGCTCAAACAGATCGATCCACTTGGCATAGTCGACCACAAATATAAGTGCCCAGGGCGCCTTGGCGATCATGGGCTGGTGGTCGCACAGGTCGGCCAGGCGATCGAGCGTTGTCTGCTCGCGGATACTCACGATGGAATACATCATCATGGCGCCTGCCGACGGCGCGCGGCTCGCCGCATGCAGAATCGCCGCCCGCTGCTCGTCGGTCACCGCTACGGGACGGTCGTTGTCATCGCGCGCAAAAGCGCGCGTGGACGAACGGTGCTCCAAAATGTCCAGCACCGCGTTGCCCGTGGTCTCGACCGGATAGCCGCCCGCGCCCATGCCAGCGCCCACGTCGCCCGCACTCGTCATACAAACCTGCTCGTTCATCGCCTTAACCTCGCCATTTCTTTAAGAAGCCTTTACGTTTCCGTGTAATTCCCGTCCATTATCGCGCAGGTCGCCACTACATTGCGCCACACCGCCACACATGCGCGCTAATATGGCTGGTTGTTGTGCGCAGCCACCAATCGCAGCGCATATCTTGGTATCAATCGGGTAAACCCCCGCTTTCGTAGTTTTAAGTTTGTGAGGAGTCTCAGCATGTTCGCAGCCGCCATCTCGCTCGTCGGTCTTGCGGCGACCGTCTTCCTTGTCTTGCGCGAGGCCAAGGCCATTCGCGCGCAGTCGGGCACCGTTGCCAAGGGCGCTCTTGGATGGAGCGTCGCCTTCGGTCTGTTCCAGGTCTTTTTGACCATTTGGGGCGCCATGGGCCTCGTCGCCCAAAACGAGCCGCTCGCCTTTGTAATGCTCGTTCTGACCAATGCCATCCTCACCGGCTGCGCCTGGGCCAGCATCGCACGCAACCGCATCGCCCCGCGCGTCTTTGCGTTCGCCGCGCCCGACGCCCCCGCCCCCACCGGCAAGCTCGCCCGTCTGCGCGGCGCCTTTGTGGGCAAACCGCTCGTCGCCGCCGTGCTGTGCCTGCTGCTCGCCGGCGTCTTTGCGCTGCTGGGCATGGAGGTCTCGTCCAACCACGACTTTACCTGGGTCTACCCCCTGTGCATACTGCTCGAGTGGGCCATCATCACCACGCTCATGGTCGGCCTGTTCTTCCTGTTCCAGCGCCGCGGCGCAGCTCCCGCCGCCCTGGCCTTCGCCCTCTTTATCCTGGGCATTGCCGAGTTCTTCGTCATCACGTTTAAATCCATGCCCATCCAGCCGGGCGACCTTTCGGCCATCTCCACCGCCGCCGCGGTCGCCGGCAACGGCTACACCTACTCGATCTCGCTGTTCTGCGTGCTGTCCATGGGCTTTACCGCCATCGCCATGCTGCTATGCGAGTACGCCGGCCTGGTAGCACCGCACCGTCAGAAGGGCGCCGCCAACGCCAAGCGCATGCTGCTCACCAACCTGCTCGTGGCGGTGCTGTGCCTGGGCGGCGTGACCGCGCATGTCACGCTTATCGACTACTACAACACCCTCGGCATCACCGTCTACACCTGGCGCCCGCTCGAGAGCTACTGGCGCGAGGGCTATCTGCCTGCCTTTATTAGTGCGGCACAGTCCATCAAGCCGCCCAAACCCGCCAACTACTCCGCCGACGACGCCAAGGCAACGCTCAAAAAGTATGCCAAGGCCTATGACAAGTCCGATGCCGCCACAAGCGACGCCCGTACCGCCGCCCAAGAGCAGTTCGATAGCGAGAAGCCCACGGTCATCGCCATTATGAACGAGACCTTCTCGGATCTTTCGATCTATCAGGAGATGCACGCCGGCTACGAGGGCCCGCAGTACTTTAAGAACCTGTCCGACTGCCTCAGCCGCGGCAAGCTCTACGTGAGCGCCTACGGCGGCGGCACCGCCAATACCGAGTTTGAGTTTATGACCGGCAACTCCATGGCCAACCTGGGCTCGGGCGTGTACCCCTACACCATCTACAACATGGAAACGACCGGAAACCTGGCAGAGCAGTTCAAGTCGCTCGGATATTCCACGACGGCCATGCACCCCAACCACGCAACCAACTGGAACCGTGAGAACGTCTACAAGGACTTTGGCTTTGACCAGTTCCTGTCTATCAACGACTTCCAGGGAGCCGACACCTTGCGCGGCATGGTGACCGACCAGGCAACCTACGACAAAATCCTTGAGCTGCTCAACCAGAACGCCGACCCGCAGTTCATCTTTGACGTGACCATGCAGAACCACTCGGGCTACGATACGGGCCTGCTGCCGGCAGATAAGCAGATGCACCTGAACATCGACACGACCGATCTGGACGCCAAGACCATCGAGGACGGCACACTCTCCGATGTCGACGAGTACGTCTCGTGCATCGAGCAGTCCGACCAGGCACTGCGCTACTTCCTCAATGCCCTGCGCAATCTCGACCGCAAGGTGGTCGTGGTGTTCTGGGGCGACCATCAGCCGTTCTTCCCGTCCAAGTTCAACGATAAGTGGTTTACCGGCGAGGACGACGCTACGCATCAGGAGCGCCTGTGGCAGACCGACTACATCATCTGGGCCAACTACGACGTTGCCGGCTGCGACCAGACGAGCGAGGTCGACGACCTGTCCACCAACTACCTGTCCACCCAGCTGATGCAGCTGATCGGCGCACCACTGACCGACTACCAGAAAGCGCACATGACGCTGCGCGAGTCGCTGCCCGCCATCAACTCGGTGGGCTACGAGGACGCTAGCCTGCGCTGGGCGCTCTCCTCCAACGTCACCGGCGAAGACGCCGTCGCCGCGGCGGCCACCAAGGCGCGCGAGGATTACGCCAAGATGCAGTACTACGAGATGTTCCGCGACGGCAAGAACGTGTACACCGAGCACCTCCAGACCGAGGCCAACGAGACCGACCCCAACCTGGCACCGGGTACGACCAAGATCAAGTAGCGGGGATCAAGTAACGGGGTCGGGGGCCCGAATCGACGGCAGGCGGAGGTACGGGAAAGGTCTGCTGCTCAAACAGTCCTGCGCAAGACGGGGGCCACATTAAGTGGCCCCCTTTGCGTGCGGAACTCGCGACAGACCTTTCCCGTACCTCCGCCTGCCGTCGCCCCTCACCCGTTGCGGGTTGAGTGGGCTGAAGAGAAACTGCGCTCGCCAAACGCTTGCCACGGTTGCACCCGCGAGTGTCAAAAAAAGCCTCGAGGATTTCGAGGCTTTCGCTTCTGTATTATTTCGCACGCGCGGCAGCGATAGACCTACTCGCCCAGCACGGCCTTTTTGGCGGCTGCCGCCATGTTGTCCAGATCCTCCTTGGTCGGATGGTCCTTCGCGGCAACCCAGTTGTCGAGCAGCATCTTAGCGCGGGCGTTGTCGGGATCTTGCTCGAGCATGGCCTCGTAGCGCCGCTTGACCGCAGGGCCCATCTTGCCCTGGCACATCGCCCAGCCTACAAGCTCGGCATCATTTGCCAAATTGAAGGTCACGCGATCGATAATCTGCTGATAATAGCTCTGGTCGGCGCCAAAACCGCAGGTGCCAAACAAGAAGACGCGCTTGCCGTGCAAGGTGGAGAGCAACGCCGCGACCGAAGGCGTGCACGCGCCCTTGTCACACCAAAAACCGACGAGCACCGTGTCGGCCGCGCAGGCGCCCTGCGCCTCGAGCGCAACCTGATCTGCATCCGCATCGTCGCTCAACGCCGCGGCATGGACAAACTCAACACCCGCAGCCTGCAGAGCGCGCTTGATCGCGCCCGAAACCATCCTGGTATTACCGCTCTTGCTGTTAACCACCAAAGAGCACGTCATAGTCACGTTGCCTCGTTTCCCCCAAAACTAAAGCCACTAATGCAATTTATTAGATGAATATCTTAGTACCAACATGACAGATGTAAACCACCTGCCGCTAATCGGTGGCCCCTACTGGGCAAACTGGCTGCGGTAAAGATCGGCATAGAAGCCGTCTGCCGCCAGCAGCTCGTCGTGTGTGCCGCGCTCGATAATCTCGCCGTCGCGCATCACCAAAATGCAGTCGGCGTTGCGAATGGTGCTCAGGCGGTGCGCCACCACAAAGCTTGTGCGACCGGCCATGAGCTCGTCGAATGCCGCCTGCACCTGCAGCTCGGTGCGAGTATCGATGCTCGAGGTCGCCTCGTCCAGCAGCAAAATCGCCGGGTCGGTGAGCATGACGCGAGCGATGCACAGCAGCTGTTTTTGACCCTGGCTAAACGTGCCGCCGTCCTCGCCAATCACCGTGTTGTAGCCCTGCGGCAGCTGCACGATAAACTTGTGCGCATGCGCGCGCTTGGCAGCTTCGATAACCTGCTCGCGCGTGGCATCGGGACAGCCGTAGGCGATGTTATCTGCCACCGTGCCCTCGAACAGCCACGTATCCTGCAACACCATGCCAAAAGCGCGGCGCAGGCTTGCGCGCGTGTAGTCACGCGAGGAACGGCCATCGACCGCAATGCGGCCGGCATCGATATCATAAAAACGCAGCAGCAAATTGATGAGCGTTGTCTTGCCACAGCCCGTAGGGCCGACCAGGGCAAAGCGCATGCCAGGCTTGGCCTCGATGCAGATATCCTGCAGCAGCTTGCGGTCGGACACGTAGCTAAAGTCCACATGCTCAAAGGCGACCTCGCCCTGCGGTGCGGCAAGCTCTATAGCGTCCGACGCGTCGGGCTCCTGCTCGCGCGCATCGAGCAGCGCAAACATGCGGCGCGCCGAGGCATACGCCGCCTGGATCTGCGTAATGACGTTGGTGACCTCGTTGAACGGCTTGGTGTACTGGTTAGCATAGGACAGAAAGATCTGCACGCCGCCCACCGTAAGCGCCGCCGGCACGCCCGTGATCACGCCCGCGCAGCCGATCACAGCGACCACGGCATAGATGATGTTATTGATAAAGCGCGTGCCGGGGTTGGAGAGCGAACCCATAAACTGCGCGCGCTCGCCCGCGGTGTAGAGCTCGGCATTGAGGGCATCGAAGCTCGCTTGCGCGTTGGAGCCATAGGCAAAGGCGTCGACAAGCTTCTGCTCCCCCACGTACTCCTCGATATGGCCACCGAGCTGGCCTTGGATGCGCTGCTGTGCCGTAAAGCTTTTGTTGGAGAGCTTGGCAATAGCACCGGCTGCAAAAATGGAAAGCGGCGTGACGAGCACCACCACGAGCGTCATGGTCAGGTTGATGGAAAGCATAAACGCGAGCGTGCCCACGATGGTGATAACGCCGGTGAAAAGCTGGGTAAAGCCCTGCAGCAGGCCATCGCCCACCTGATCGACGTCGTTAACCACGCGGCCCATAAGGTCGCCGTGGGCGTGGCTGTCGATAAAGCTGAGCGGCATGCGGCTGAGCTTGTCGCTCGCCTCCACGCGCATGTCGCGCACCGTCTCGTAGGACAGGCGGTTTACGCAGTAGCCCTGCAGCCACTGAAAGGCCGCGGCCCCCACCACGACGAGCGCGAGTCTGGTAACGAGCGGCAGCAGCGCATCGAAGTCCACCTGCCCGGCGGCGACAATCAGGTCGATGCCCTCGCCGACGAGGATGGGCGTGTAGAGCTGCAAGATCACCGAAGCGGCGGCACTCACAAACGACGCTACAAACGAAATGCGGTGCGGACGGACGTAGCCCAGCAGGCGGCGGGTCACCGCACCCACGGGATAGCGCTCGGGATCGCCGGGCTGGCGCGGACCGTCGCCCAGGTCGTTGAGGTTATCGTTGCCGGACACGTTGGCCGTCATCGTGGCGACCGAACCGGAGGATGTGTAGGGATTCATTTAGCAGCCCTCCTTTGCGCAGACGGATGCGGGGGCGGTCGGGGCGCCTGGGACGGGCGCGGGGCTTGGAGCGGGCGTGGGCGCCGTACTCCCCTGCTGACCCTCGAGCTCCTCGCGGCGAAGCTGCGACTGGCAAATCTCTCGGTAGAGCTGGCAGCTTGCATACAGCTCATCGTGCGTGCCCAAGCCCGCGACCGAGCCGTGGTCGAGTACGCAAATCACGTCGGCATCGCGCACGGTCGAGACGCGCTGGCTCACGATGATGGTCGTCAGCGGCAGCCCGCCCTCGGCGGCACCGCACACGCTTCGTTCACGAATGGCACGGCGAAGCGCTGCGTCGGTCTTAAAGTCGAGCGCCGAGGCGGAGTCATCCATGATCAGAACCTGCGGAGAGCCCACTAAGGCACGTGCGATGGTCAGGCGCTGACGCTGGCCACCGCTGAAGTTCTTGCCGCCCGCCTCGACCGGGGCATCGAGGCCCTGCGGCTTGTTGCGCACAAACTCGCTGGCCTGCGCCATATCGAGCGCCGCCCAAAGCTCCTCGTCGGTTGCCGCCTCATCGCGCCAGGTCAAGTTGCTGCGGATGGTGCCGCTCACCAGCGATGCACGTTGCGGAACGGTCGCGACCACACGGCGCAGCTGGTCGAGCGGCCAGGTGCGCGCGTCGGCGCCCATCACGCTCACGCTGCCGGCGCTCGCATCGTACAGGCGCGGGATAAGCGAGACGAGTGTGGACTTGCCGCTGCCCGTGCCGCCGATAATGCCGAGCGTTTTGCCCAGCGGCAGTTCCAGGGTCACATCGTTGACGGCGTTGACAGCGCCGGCGCCAAACGAAAAGCTCGCATGGCTCAAGCTCAGCGCGGGGACTGGAGCCGAGCCGCCCGCCAGTTCGCTCGGCTTGGGCAGCGCGACCGGCTGGTTGCCCTCGTCGGTGATACTCGGCTCACAATTGAGCACCTCGTTGATGCGCGACGCGCTGGCGCTCGCCTTCGTAAAGACCACGACCAGGTTGGCGACGTACACGATGGAGGTGAGCGTCTGCGTCATGTAGTTGACGAACGCCATAACCTGGCCCTGCGTAAGCTCGCCCACGTTGACCTGGATGCCGCCCACCCACAGGATGGCGCACACGCCCAGGTTCATCATCAAAAACGTGACGGGGTTAAGGATCGATGAGAGCTTGCCCACCGCGATGGCAACATGCGCCTGCTCATCGGCGGCTAGGGCAAAGCGCTCGCGCTCGTGGTCTTCGCGCACAAACGCGCGGACCACGCGGGCACCCGAAAGCCCCTCGCGGCAGACAAGCGCGATGCGGTCGAGCTTTGCCTGCAGCTGCTTGTAATACGGAATGCAGCGCGCCATGACAAACCAAAACACCAAGCCGATGGCGGGCGTGCAAATCAAAAAGATCACGCCGAGCTTAAGGTCGATGGCAAGGGCCGCGCACATGGAGCCCACCGCCAAAAAGGGCCAGCGAATGAGCATGCGCACGCCCAGCGCCACGGCAAGCTGCACCTGGTTGACATCGTTGGTGATGCGCGTAATGAGCGACGGCGTGCCAAAGCGGTCGAGTTCGGCATAGCTCAGCTTATTGATGTGCTGGTAGAGTGCGCCGCGAATGTCGGTGCCCATGCCCTGCGAGGTGAGCGCCGCCATCTTTTGGCAGACGAGCGTAAACGAGATGCCGATCACAGCCATGGCGGCGAGCACCATACCGTAGTGGACGACGGCGTTGACATCGCGTGCGCCAATACCCTTATCGATCATCTGGGCAATCACCAGCGGCGTAAGTAGGTCAAAAATCACTTCGATCAACTTACACGCAGGGCCAATCACCATATACCGGAGAAACTTACCACCAAAACGCCTGAGCAGCTCAATCATAGAAGGCGCTCCCTATCATCATCTCTCTTCAATCTGATTCATGATAGTACGGCGAGCCCTGGAGATGCGTAAGCAACTCGTTACAGATGTAAGGGCGACGGTCACTAGCGCCCAAGGCATGTAGCAGCCGATGTTTTGGCAACGCCAGCGAGCGCCGCAAGACACGGGATTCAATTCTTCAGATAAATGCGCCCTCTACGGGTGATTTTTGGACAAAGTGGTCCCGGTGCCGGCGGGCTGTTTGGTGTCTCGCTGGTCCTCGGCTTTGCCTGCGGGATCGCTCGACTACCAAACAGCCCGTCGGCACCGGGACCGCATCGCGGCACCAAAAAGCGCCCGTGCGCTCGATGGATTCGGATGCCCGACAGAGGCTCCTTATGGCTGCTTCCTTCCGGACCTGACCAGATTCGGAACATGTCGTCATCCGAACCCATCGAACGCGCTAGGCGCTCGATATATATTACCTGCTCCCGTCTAGCAGAGCAAGATGCCCCACGGTCAAAAGGAAAACCACATGAGTGCACGGCAGCAAAAAGGCGCGGTCGCAAGTGTGCGACCGCGCCCCATCAGTTGCTTCGCAGAGAGCACTCAAGCGTTGCGTAAGCGCTGGGAAGCGAAACGTCGTTCGACGTCAACGCCGTTACTAATTACGGCGCTTGAGGATAATGCCGGCAACGCAAACGGCTGCACCGGCTACGACCAGCCCAATGACGGGCAGAATTGAGAAGGTATCACCCGTCATCGGCATAGCGCCCTTCTCGCCCTTCGTCGTCTTGACGGGCTTCTTATCGCTCGGCTTCGTGGGTTTAACCTCGGGCTCGGGCTTAGGCTCGGGAGCAGCAACCGTGTAGGTAACCGTCGGAACCGGGAACTCATACGCATCGCCAGGCATGCCGTTGCCGTCAACGGGATGCAGAGTCGCGCTCTCGTTGACCTTAAGAGTATGGGTGCCGGCCTCGGTGGGCTTATTCACCAATACCTCGCTGTACGTAAGGACAACCGGTTTAGCGGGCACCGCGACCTCGTTGAGAGTGAAGACGAGCTTCTCGTTCTCCCCTGCCGTGTACTTGAGGGTGAAGCGATAGGTGCCGTCCGCACGCTTGCCAAAGCCATAGGTGGTCTCGTCGATCTTCTCGGGCGCAAGGTCCTCGCCCGCAACATTCAGGCTGATCTTACTGGCATCGTTCACAAAGTCAAAGTTGTTGCCAATAAGGTCCTCGACAGTCGAGTCGGCAGCGATCTTGTCCACGAGCTTGGCCTTGAGCTTATTGAAGTCGGTGTCGAGCTGGCCGTTGTTGGAATTCCTGGTGAGGTACTGCAGGAATACCTGGCCATCATTAAAGTCGGAGATGTTCTTGTAGTAGACGTTCATGTCGTAGCCGGCCTTGGCCATCGACTGGAACGCGTCGTCCGTGCTCCAGAACGCGACGTCGATGTTGCACGGCGCGTTCACGTCGACGGGGATGGGGTTCGTGGTGCCGTTATTGGCGGCGGCGTCGGTGTACTCGTAGTCGTACTGGGCCCAGTTCTTGTCAGAGTTCTCGTACTGATCGCGATAGTACTCAAGATACTCGCCGAGCTTCTCGGGGTCCTTCATGGCCTCCGAGAAAATGAAGTTAGTGGAGCCGTCTGAGAACTTCTTCCAGGCGTTATTGAGATTGTCCTGGCGAGACTGATACTCCCAGATACCGCCCATCTTGTTCGATCCATAGGGGTATGCAGCGCCGGTCTCTGGATTCTTCTGCTCTTTTGGATTGCCAAACGACCTCGTATACGGTTTGGTGTAATCGCCATTCTTGCAGTAAAGGTAGGTTGCGCCGTCGCTAATAAGGATGACGTGCTTGTTCTCGGCCTTAACGGCAGTATCCGCGTCGAGGATGCTCTTTGCAGCAAGAAGGCCGGCATCCATGTTAGTGCCCGAATGCAGGCTCGAGTTCATTGCGTTCAGGATATCATCATAGCCCGTGACAACATCCGTCAGCGGCTGCTGGATGTTACCGACCTTGTTGAAGAGGACTACGCCGACCTTGATATCCAGGCCGTCTGCCTTGGCCTTCTGGCTGATCTGGCCCAGGAAGTCCTTCGCCTGGTTGTAGATGTCCATCTGCGCTGAGGCGCCGGACTTATCGAGCACAAACACAACGTCGGACGGCTCGGCCTCGCGCTTGCCCGGGAACGAGAGGGTAACCTTGGTCTCCAGGTTCTCGTCAAGCTCGGTCGCCGTCTTCTGATTCTGCTCTAACGTGGACGATTGCCCGGAGCCCCCCACGGTATCGTCTGCGAATGACATGGTCGCCGGAGTGGCCATGCCTAACGTCAGTGCCAACACCGCACCAACCGCAACCGCGCGCTTAAGCGCACTTCCTAATCTGCGCATCCTGACCCCTTTCATGTAATTCCCGTTTGCAGACGGGTGGATACGACACCAGTGATACAGCAATAGTATAGACCGTAAAATGCCAGCGTCATTTACATATATTTACAAAAAAAAACGAGCTGAACAGGCAAATCAGATTGGATATTTATATCTATATGCGACCAAGATCATATGCTCGGGCAGCCCCCTCGCCTGCGCACGCCAAATTGGCTACAGCCTCCTGCATGCCAAGCGCTTCCTCAAGGCTCATGGGCTTGCGACAGACCGGCAGGACCAGATCGACACCCTGCCCATACACCGCATCCAGGTTGTCGGCACGACCGCCCACGACGGCGACTACCGACTTGCCATATCGCTTCGCACGACGGGCCACACCCACCGGCGCCTTACCGGCGGCAGACTGCTCATCCATGTTGCCCTCGCCTGTAATGACCAAGTCGGCATCGTGCACGCACTCGTCAAACCCAATCAGATCGAGCACCGTCTCCACACCCGAGCGCAACTCGGCACCAAGCGCCAGCAACGCCGCGCCCAAGCCACCTGCCGCGCCCGCGCCAGGCACGCCAAGCACCGATCCAAATGTCCGCGCGCCCTCGGGCACACGCAATAGCCCCTGCTCACGCGCCTCGACAATCGCCGCATCGAGCAGGCGACCATAGCCGACCATCCAGCTGTCGTACTTGTAGAGCGCCTCGGCGTCATCCGTCGGCAGGCCCTTCTGCCCGCCAAACACCGCCAGGGCGCCCCGGCGTCCCACGAGCGGATTCTCGACATCGGAAAGCACCACGACACGCGCGCCATTCAATGCCCGAAGTGCTGGTGCCAAATCGATACTCACCACGTGTTCGAGACCCGCAAGACCAGAGGCGATATCGCAGCCCTGATCATCGACCACACGCGCGCCCAGCGCCTGAAGCATGCCGGCGCCACCGTCGTTGGTGGCGCTGCCGCCCAAGCCAATATAGATCGTCTTTGTACCCGCACGAATCGCGCGAAGCATGAGCTCGCCCACGCCATAGGTTGTGGCCGCCAACGCCGCCGACTCCGTGCAAGGCGAGCACCCGATGCCCGCCGCCTCGGCCATCTCAATTACAGCCGACTCGTGTTCGCCGTCCACCAGCATCCGAGCAGACACGCGGTCGCCCAAGGGGCCTGTAACCTCGCAGGTTGAGAGCTCGCCACCGCGCGCGGCGATGGCATCGAGCGTTCCCTCGCCACCATCTGCCAGTGGCAATGCGCGCACCTCGGCATCGGGCCACACACGGCGCACGCCTTCGGCAACGGCCTCCTCCGCCTGCGCGCTCGAAACGCTGCCCTTAAAGGAATCGATCGCCAACAGCACACGGCGGGGCCGGCGCTGCACAGGACCAAAGTTGAGCGTCTCGTCGGCGAGATTCCCAACGCCCGCAAGTGCCTCGGCATGGACGGCATGCGCCTCAAGGCTTAGACCGCAGCCGCACGCGGCGCCATCCACACCGCGCAAACCGGCAAAATAGCCGCTCAACACCTCACGGCACTCGTCTGCCAGCACGCCGGCGGTCACATTAAACCGATGGTTCAGGCGCGAATCGGCATTGAGGTCATACAGCGAGCCCACCGCGCCCGCCTTGGCGTCGGCCGCGCCATACACGCAACGCCCCACGCGCGCGTTAACCATAAGCCCCGCACACATGCAGCAGGGTTCGAGCGTCACGTAGACCGTACAATCGGAAAGGCGCCAACGCCCAAGCGTCTGAGCGGCGGCGCACAGGGCCAAAAACTCGGCATGTGCCGAAGGGTCCTGGTCGAGCTCACGGCGATTATGCGCCCTCGCGACAATCTCACCCGCACGCACCACCACAGCACCAATCGGCACCTCGCCCACTGTCGCAGCGGCGCGCGCCTCCGCCAGCGCCTCGCGCATGAACTTCTCGTCGATTTCGGTGATCGTCATCGTTCGCCTTCCCTGTTGCAAATTCAAAACGATGCTATCATTACGACTCACGGAGAGATGGCAGAGCGGTTGAATGCGGCGGTCTTGAAAACCGTTGAGCGCGAGAGCGTTCCGGGGGTTCGAATCCCCCTCTCTCCGCCACCTTAGTGATTCACCGGCGTCATGGTGCGCTCAAACAGCGCATCGACCACATCGGATATCTCGGGTCGACGCTCAAGATCGTGGCCCGATTCCCACCAATTTGTGAACACTCGAATAATGCCACCGGCGATAAATTCCGATGTCGTCTCGAGCGAAACGGGCGCCAGGGCGTCTTCGGCAAGCGAGCTCATCACGCGCTCACGGATGGAATGCGCGATGCGGTCGCAAATCATGCCGGTCAGCATGCCCGACATGCTGCTCGCCAAAAGGTTATCCATGAGCTGCTCATGCGCCAGTACCATATTCATGGCATCGTCAAAGACCTCATGGCGAAGTGCCCGTACATCCACAAGCGGCTCCGCGTCCGCTGCGTCGGTCTGGTTTTGCGGTAAGCCCGTCATAAGCTCATCGATATAGAAGGCAAAGTAATCGTTTTTATCGCGAAAATGCTTATAGAACGTCGTGCGGCGAATCAGGGCCCGGTCGCAAAGCATGGCAACCGTCAAATCCTCAAACCGATGCTCTTCCAAAAGCTCGGTAAAGGCGTCGAACAGGGCACGATAGGTTTTCTTGATGCGAAGGTCCATCCGTATCACCATCCTCAAGGCGTAGACAGCATTCCGTAATTTGTCGCATATCTTACACCTGTACCACCCGTTCGATATTGGCGCCCCCTCCCTGGTTGAAACAAAACGCTTACCGGAAAGTTCGGCACCGCCAAAGGTTGCGGGTATACTAGATACGTTATACCAACAACGGCCGGCGCAAAACGCCGCTGCCATTCGAAACGGAGACATCATGCTTCCCGTCATCATCGGTATCGTTGTTGTCGTTGTGATCGGCTGCGCCATCGCTGGCATCTACAACAACATGGTTACCAAGCGCAATCGTATCGATAACGCCTGGCAGAACATCGACACGCAGCTGCAGCGCCGCAACGACCTGATCCCCAACCTGGTCGAGACCGTCAAGGGCTACGCCAAGCACGAGCAGGACACGCTCGCTGCCGTGATCAACGCGCGCAACACCGCCGTAAGCGCCACCACCCCCGAGGCCAAAATGGAAGCCGACAACGTGCTGACCGGTGCACTGCGCCAGCTCTTTGCCGTGGCCGAGGCCTACCCCGACCTTAAGGCGAACACCAACTTTATGCAGCTCCAGGCTACGCTCGAGGACACCGAGAACAAGGTGAGCTACGCGCGCCAGAGCTACAACGACTGCGTGCTCAGCTACAACAACGCCATCCAGACGTTCCCGGCCGTTATCTTTGCCGGCATCTTCCAGTTTAAGGAGCGTCAGGGCTTCGAGGCAGTTGAAGCCGCCCGCCAGGCCCCGACCGTCAAGTTCTAACAAGTTGGCAACGCATCCTGAATCGGCTATATACATAAACCGCATAAACCGTCCCGTCGAATGCATACTTCGGCGGGACGGTTGCTTTTTGCCCACAGGTACCCCAGAGGGCGGCGTGCAAATTTTGGAGTTTTCAGCATCCTGGAGCCCAAAGGAACAGGAACGGGCCCACAAAACCGCGTTGAAAACCCTGATTCTGAGCCCTCAGCACCTCAGGGATCACTCATTTTCTACAGGATGCGGCTCACGGCGCCTGACTTTCGCCCAAAATCCCGTATGCATGCGCACCCGGCTGCTGAAAACTCCCAAAAATGTACGCCCCGTCCCACCCCAGGCGAGCGGCAACCGGAAAACCGCGCACGCACCTCTTCCTGGTGCGCGGTTTTCCTACAGAACTGCGCGGGGTCACTAGGGCCAAGCTCCTTATGGAGCCCACACTCAGGCGCACTCCGCAGGACGAAAGAACCCCCGCCGCACGTAGTGCGCAGCGGGGGTTCTTTCATGCCCGAGGACGCGCCGGAAAGAAAGGTCGCCCTCGGGCCGAACATACAAGACAGCTTACGCGACGGTGTAAACCCAGTTGTGCTTATCCTCAACAGCACCAGACTGAATACCAGTCAGGGTCTCGCGAAGTTTCTTCATAACAGGGCCGATCTCGGTGCAGCCAGCCGGGAAGGTCACGGTCTCGTCGGCACCATAAACCTTGTTGTCAATCTCGCCGACCGGGGAGATAACAGCAGCGGTGCCGCACAGACCGCACTCGACAAAGGTGCCGGCCTTGACCTCGGCCCACTCGACGGGACGCTGATCAACGGTCATGCCCAGGTCCTGAGCGACCTGAACGAGCGAGCGACGGGTGATGGAGGGCAGGATCGAGTCGGTGTGCGACTGCGGAACGACGAGGGTGCCGTCCTCTTTCACGAACAGGACGTTGGCGCCACCGGTCTCCTCGACATAGGTGCGAGACTCGGAGTCAAGATACAGGTTCTCGGCATAGCCCTCGCGATGGGCCTCCATCGTGGGCTTAAGGGACATGGCGTAGTTCAGGCCGGCCTTGATGTTGCCGGTGCCATGCGGGGCTGCACGGTCATACTCGGAAACGCGCAGCTTAACGGGCTTAAGGCCGCCCTTAAAGTACGGACCGACCGGAGTCACGAGAATGCGGAACGTGTACTCAGGAGCAGGAGCCACGCCAATCACGTCACCAGAGCCAATCATAAACGGACGCACGTACAGGGTCGCACCGGAGCCGAAAGGCGGAACCCAGGCGGCGTTGGCAGAAACGACCTGCTTGACGGCCTCAACGAACTTGTCCTTGGGGAACGGGGGCATCTCGAGGCGCTGGGCAGAGTTATACATGCGCTCAGCGTTCATGTCGGGACGGAAGCAGACGATGCTGCCATCCTCGGCGGTGTAGGCCTTCAGGCCCTCAAAGACCTCCTGGCAGTAATGGAAGATGCCGCCGCACTCGGAGACATGCATGGTGTGGTCGGTGGTCAGGCCGCCCTCGTCCCACTCGCCATCCTTCCAATGAGCCTCGTAGCTGTAATCGGTCTTCATGTAGCCAAAGCCGAGGCTACCCCAATCGATATCCTTCTTCTCGACAGTCATATGTCGCTCCTTACATACACAGTTGCATACTCGCGAACCCGCACGCAAGGACCGAGGCCGACCGTGTCGCAACGTCGCACGCCCGGAGCGTAGAGCCGGACGGGACACGCGGGCAACATCGAAGCCGATGGCACGTCGATTCGCATGGACGAGATTGTACTCCCCGCGCGCGTCGGATAAAACGTTTTTCTTTAACTAAGTAAAGTATTTTCATTTGCTTCGGAATTCACCAGGGTAAATAGGCGTCCTCCAAGCCGCGGCGTCCACTCGCCCCATGCGCCCCGCGACCGCCCTATCGATATACTCTAAGTCGAGACGATGATTGGAGCCCCCTTGGCAACTCAGAACAAACGCGAACACTTGACGGAAGACCTGCTCAAGCGGCTGTTGGCCAGTTCGAGCATCGACGCCTATCTGGACGAAGGCGAAACCGTCGACCAAACGCTTCCCTCGTACTTGCGCCGCCTCATCGACGAGCGCCGCATCAAGCGCTCGGACGTCGCACGCAACTCGGGCCTTAACCCGACCGTTGTGTACGACATCTTTGCCGGCAAAAGCCGCCCCGGCCGCGACCACGCCATCATGTTGGCACTCGGCATCGGCTGCACGCTTCGAGAGACGCAGCGCCTTCTGAGACTCGACAGCGTCGCCGAGCTTTGGTGCAAGGATCGCCGCGACGCCATCGTCATCTGGTGCATCGAACGCGGCATGAGCCGAGCGTGCACCGACGACGAGCTCTACCGCCTGGGTGAAAAAACGCTTCTGGGAACCAACCCGCTCAAATAGACGCCCACGTCCGCGCGAGCCCCGCGGCTCTATCGGCTCCATACGCGATTCAGTTGCCAACTGAACAAACAGAACAATCGTTGGCATATTATTTTTGGGGCATTTGCCCAGCTACCATGAAGGGAGGACGGCTTGAACGACAACCAGCTCATGCATGCCATGAGCCTTGACGACACCTATCGCGTCGAGCAGGTGCTCGCGCGCGGCGAAGACGGCATTACCGAACTCGTCACGATTGACGGAGCCGGTCCCTTCGTGCGAAAGAAGATTCGACAGGAGCTTGCCCGCCGCAATGTATGGTCGGCACTCACAGAATGCAGCTCGCCCCGCCTTCCCCGCGTTGAGGCGACCTACGAACTACCCGAGCACTTTGTTGTCGTCTACGACTTTGTGCCAGGTCGGTCGCTTTCCAAAGCTATCGAAACCGATGGGCCGTTGACGCCGGAAGAGACGACATCGCTTGGCATCGAGCTTTGCGAGGCGGCCGAGGAGCTCCACAGACATGGCATCGTCCACCGTGACATTTCCCCCAACAATATCGTGGTTGCCGCGAACGGCGCGCACCTCATCGACCTCGGTATTGCCCGCATGCGCGTCGAAGGGGCAAGCAAGGACACGACTTCCCTCGGAACTTGGGGGTTCGCCTCGCCCGAACAATACGGCTTTGCCCAGACCGATGCGCGAAGTGATGTCTACTCCATCGGACGCGTTCTTGGCTTTGCGCTTACGGGTGTCCGTCCCGATGACGAGGCTTACGAGCAAATTCTTAAGAAGAATCTTGATAATGCACCCGCGACGCTCGCCCATGCCATCACGTGCGCCTGCTCGTTTGAGCCAAGCGCGCGGTTCCAGTCTGCGACCGAGATGGCAGAAGTGCTCGCCGGCTTGTCTCGACCGGGAAACGACAGGGCATCTTCTGGCACAGATGGGCAGGCCGACCATGCCCAAATGGCAGCGGGTACGCATGCGCCTAAGCGCAACCCAGGCAAAAGCAGGACGCGGACCTTTGGCGGCCTGTTGCTAAAACTGACACTTGTCACCGCGATGCTTGCCGGGCTGATGGCAGTCGGCGCGATTGCCATCTCGACATTCCACGCCGACCGAGAAAGCAACAACGGGCCCACGTCCTCATCGCAAGCCGACCAGTCTGACGGCGTTTCGACATCCAAAAAAGCAAATACGGCAAGCGACGCCAGCCTCCTGTCCGCCGAGCTCTCGATCGCGGAATCAGGCTGGTCGGTTGATGGGCACGGGTACGTCCATTTTGGCATCGGCCTTAAAAACTCCGACGGCCCTGCCGCTATCGCATTTCCCACCATTAAGGTCTCCGGATACGATGCGGACGACAACCTGATCTTTACGGATGAGAAAACCTACAGCGCCATCGAGCCCGGCCAGACCGTCTACTTTGGCGATCAGACGGGAAATGGCACCGCTCCCGCGCGCGTTGAGTTCGAGGCAGTCACACCCAGCGGCGTTGCACTTGCCAGCGCCACCGAAGCACCGGTGTACGAAATTTTCGATAGCACCGAATCCGCTGGGGCAGACGGCATGCAGTCATTCTTGGCAAAGCTCAAACTCCAAAGCGCTCCGAGCGATTTTGATAAGACCCAGGTGTTCCTATCGGCTATCCTGCGCAATAAGCAGGGCAACATCGTTGCCGGCTATAACAGTTTTTGCGACTGCCCCTCCGTCGGTTCCACGACCCCCGTTTCGGTCGATGTCCACAATCCGCCCACGCACGCAAGCTGCGATATCTACGCCGCCCAGTGGTAGAACCGGAGGGCACCGCGAATAATTCCGCAGCACAAAGAAGGACCGGCATCGCGCCGGCCCTTCCATACTTCTACAGCCCTAAAATCTCACGCTTCTTGGCATCAAACTCCTCTTGCGTCAAAATCCCGGCATCGAGAAGCTCTTTGAATTTCTTTACGGCCTCTATTTGGTCCTCAAGCGTCCGCGCGGACTCGGCACCACCCCCTGGCGCCTCCTTGGGCTCCGTCGTATCCGGCGTACAGACCGCGCCCGCGCCGCCTTCTACAGAAGCGTTACGGGGGTTGAGCATTCCCGCCAGCCCCATGCCGAGCACCATGCCGCCCGCGGCGCCAAACCCGTTCTCGCGTACGCCCTCGGCAATCATCTGCTGAGCCGCCACATCGGCTGCCTGCTTAGAAACCCCCTCGTAAGCGCTAACATCCAGCTTCTTTTTCGCATAGCTCTTGATAAGCTCGCGCGACTCATCGGAGAATTCAATGTTTTCGATGGCGACTTGCACAAGCTTGATGCCAAAGCGATCTTGCCATGACCCCGCGTTATCGCCCTCGTCCAGGATCATATGGCGAATTTCGTTGACGTGTGACGGCAGCTGCGAAATTCGGACCTCGAACGACATGGCATTCGTGGCCACGATGAGCGAAGCCAGAAACTCTGCAATCAGCATGCTCCGTGCTCGCGGGTCGTCAAACGAATAGCTATAGACGTTCGCAGGAAGAAAATTCCTGATAAAACGCTCGGCATCCACTACCTGCAGCGACAGCTGACCATACGCGAAGACCTCAAGATCCGCGCCGTAAAACAAGTCGTTATACGCAAGCGGTCCACGCGTGCCAAACCTGATGCCGCGGATTTCACGCAGATTAACAAACGCCACACGCCTCTGCGACGGTGACATACCAGCATAGCCGACACGACGCGCTGCCTGTCCGAGGACCATTTTGAGGACACCCTGCTCCTCACGGTCGTGGTCATCAAAAAGCGACGCTTCGCCGTCGCGATACTCAAAACCGCCCGGTTCCGTTATAACTTGCTCGATGCCCGCCTGACTAAAAATAAACGCCGCGGTGTTCTCGGGAACAAAAATGAGCGAGCCGTTGGACAGAACGTCACTCGATCCGTAGTTTCCGCCACGCCCGTTTTGCCCAACCTTACGCACCCCCGGAGCGACAACAACGTGCTCGTCAAAATGACTGGCAGTGACAATATCTTTCCATTGATCGGCAAGGACGCCGCCAAGCGAGTCAATCGCAACATTTACAATACCCACGATTACCTCACCCTACAGCACAAACTTGGTGTCGCAGTACGAACAAACAACGCCTTGGCCTTTGCGCCCCGCGACGGGCGCATGGCATCCGGGACACTTTGCTGTCACCTTTGCGGCCATCTTCTCGGCATGAGGCTTTTGCGCCTTCAGAGAAGCACCCAAGGCACTGCCAATGGAGTCGCCAACTGCCCCGACAACGCCCACGGCACCGTCTACAAAATCTGCAATCTCTGCCGCAGTGCCCGAGGGAAGCTCTGAAGTATCGATGGCATCGATGTTGCCCGCCGCCGCGCGGCGCACGCTTTCGGCCCAACGGTCGGTAAGGCGCTTGCCGCCTTCGGTAAAGCTCACCGTAACGGTCTCCTCCGAAAATGCGACTCGCAGCACCGGCGTACTATTCACACGCGCTGCGATAGCCTGGGGAACATCTGCCGAACACAGAATCGAATCGAGCGGGCAGCGCTTGAGATAGCGTCGAGTTTTAAACAGCCCCTCGGAGACCGTTGCGACCAAGATTAGATTCATATTTGTAAGCACGATCTCATCGAGAGCCTCGCTACCAGAGCCAACGCCCAAGCGCACATTCGAGGTCTGCATGATGATGAGTTCGCCGGGTGCCAGATTGTACTCGTCCACGCCGCCATCTCCCGTCCAACGTTTTCCTCCCATCCTAAACACCGGGCAAATAATTTCATCAGCTGCCAACTGAATTTCTCACCGGATTCAGTTGGCAGCTGATGAAATCCCCGCAGCCCACAGGCACAATTCGAAACAGCGTCATCCATATCAAGGAAAGGAAATACTATGGATTGGGAAGCTTCGGGCAGCGGGGATAATGGCGTCCCCCAAACGGTGTCGACACCCGACGGCAAGCCGCCCAAAGGCAAGAAGAAATGGCCGATCGTTCTGGCGGTGCTTGTTATCCTGATTATCTTGGCACGTATCAGCTCGTGCGTGAGCGGCTGCAGCTCTACGGGCCCCTCAAAAACCGTCGAAACATTCACCTGGCCCAGCAGCGGTCTCGCAACCGAACTGCCCAAGCCCAAGACAAACAAGGGCGAGATATACGAGAACAGCTCCGAATCTTTCTCGGCAACGCTGAAAGAGGTCTCACAAGCAGACTACGATAGCTACGTCGAAGCTTGCAAAGAAGCTGGCTATACCGATTTCTCGGGCGAAGGCACCGATGATTTTGAGGCAACGGCACCCAGCGGAGCAAAACTGACCTTGTCCTACTACAGCAGCTCAAAGTCCCTCGACATCGAGCTCGAGAAGCCGCAGGACAACAGCGAACAGGCAGACGCGGCCGACGACACCGATGCGGTAGCCACTGGGTCACAGGCCGAATCCGCCCCAGCCACATCCTCGTCCGATTTCCGTGCCATGATGGACGGCTACGAGCAGTTTATGAACAGCTACGTCGAGTTCATGAAAAAGTACGAGAATTCAGACGACACCGCATCGATGCTTGCCGACTACGGATCGATGATGCAGCAGTACAGCGAGTGGTCGCAGAAATTTGACAGCGTCGATGAAAGCTCGCTTTCCGCCGAGGACCAGGCCTATTACCTTGAGGTCCAAGGGCGTGTGCTGCAGAAGTTGAGCGAGGTCCAATAGCCTCGCACTCAACGCCACATATCGTTCCCACAACAAAAAAGACCCGTCATCCAAGTGGCGGGTCTTTTTGCACCAATCGGTTTTAGACGCCTACGCGTTCTGTTTGCCGAGCTTAGCCTTAACCAGGCCGACTACAGTCGGGATAATCGACACGGCTACGATGCCAATGATCAGCAACTCAAAGTGCTCCTGCACAAAGGGGATGCCGCCAAAGAAGTAGCCCAGCAGTGTAAAGACCGTCGACCAGGTAATGCCGCCCAGCACGTTGTAGATGACAAAGTTGCGCCAGTGCATACCGCCCATGCCGGCGATAAAGGGCACAAAGGTGCGGATAAACGGGAAGAAACGGCCGAGGAAGATGGCCAGATGACCCCACTTGTCCAAGAAGTCCTCGGACTTTTTGATACGCTCGGGCGTCATGGCCTTGACTTTACCCGAAGCGATGATCTTTTTGCCAAAGAAGTGACCGATCATAAAGTTGCACTGGTCGCCCAGGATGGCAGCAGCCCATGCTACGGCCAGCAGGGCCACGATGTTAAAGCCACCGTTATGGGCAAAGAAGCCCGAAGCAAACAGCAGAGAATCGCCGGGAAGGAACGGGAAGAACACCACGCCTGTCTCAACGAAGATAATGAGGAACACGCAGCCGTAGGCCATAAGCGGGCCGGCGGCGATCCAGCTGGCAATCGCGGTGCGCGGGTCTTTGAGCAGCTCGGCGATAAAATTGATGAAACCCATGAAGTAAAACCTCTCAGTTGTGGGCGCGGATACGTCCAAGTTGACCAGTATACGGTTGCGGTGCCCCCTCGTGCGCAACCCCACAAAAGCATGACTCCATTACCAGCAAGTTTGCATAACTGACACCTGTCATGCAAAGCCGCCAAGATTATTCTTCCTAATCCCTAGCGAATCGCTATACTTTATTGAATCGCATTGCCATGGCGCTAAGGGAGGGCGGCCGGTGAGCTTTATCAATACCATTCGCGAGGACATCAAGACCGTCCAGGCGCAGGACCCCGCCGCGCAAAACGGTCTGGTCATCTTCCTTTCCTATCCTGGCCTGCACGCCAAGTGGAACCACGTGCCCGAGCACTGGCTGTGGGAGCACGGTCATCGCTCGCTCGCCCGTGTGCTCTCGCAAATCACCCGCCACATCACCGGGGTCGAGATTCATCCCGCTGCACAGATCGGCAAGCATTTCTTTATCGACCACGCCATGGGCGTCGTCATCGGCGAAACCACCATCGTGGGCGACAACTGCGTGCTCTACCAGGGCGTCACGCTCGGCGGTACCGGTAACGAGACCGGCAAGCGCCACCCCACCCTGGGCGACAACGTCACCGTGGGCACGGGCGCCAAGGTGCTCGGCAACATCCGCATCGGCAACAACGTCAAAATCGGCGGCAACTCCGTGGTAGTCAAGGACGTACCCGACAACTGCACCGTCGTGGGCGTGCCGGGGCGCATCATCAAGCGCAACGGCTGCCGCGTGTTTGAGGAGACGTTTGACGCCAAGCAGCACCGTGAATACATGCCCGACGACGCGGCCGAGCAGTCCGCCCTCAACCGTCAGGGCATCACCGAGAACGCTCGCCGCGTCGCAGAGCTCGAGCAAGAGGTGGCCGAGCTCAAGGCCCTGGTACGCGAGCTAGCAGATCGGTAGCCGCTCCTGTTGCGGAGGCCATGGGCGGTATGCACATGATGCCGGCTGCGGAGACGTGGCCGTAAAGCAGAAAGCGGGGGATTGCACGTTGTCAATCCCCCGCTTTCTTAATTTTTGGGACAAATATACCTGACGACAAGTGTCCCGCGGCAACGGGACTGCGGACAAAAAGTTGGACCGTTGAGGTCCGGAACGGAGTCCGCATGGCATACAGTAGGAGAATGGTGGAGAGGGCCAGGGCGCTTCGCGGCGCCGGGCTCACCG